>JAXDKF010000107.1:0-10111 GCA_034667265.1 Fimbriimonadaceae bacterium | reverse complement strand
CTGCGTGCCTTTCGCCTCCTGATTGTTGACGTCTGCGCCCAGGTCCTTCTTGATCTGTTGAAGTCCGTCGTAGGCCATGGCGCTCCAGCCCGCGTCGCTCACTGGGCCGGGCGTGAGAAGAGCGACCTTGAATGGAGCCTTAGCGGTGGAATCGCCCGCGGGCTGTGGTGAGCAGCTCGCGAGAAGGGCGGACGCAACAACGATCGCGCAAGCGAAGGAAAAGGATTTCATGCAGCATCCGTATACCCGGGAACACGGATGCTGCAAAGCGTTATTGGTAGCTCACTTCGATATCGTCGAACCACACGCGGCCCGGGCCGTACATTTCCATGGCGATCTCCACAGCGTTCGTGCCGGGAGGAATGTTGAACGTCCCCGTGTACTGTTTCCAGTCGTGATTGGCTGGCGGATCGTTTTCATTCTTCGCGCCGACGTAAACGCCCCACTCGCGATGCTCAGACTCTTGACCTCTGTTGAAGAAGATCTGGATCGTCGACTTATAGGCATTTTCAGCTCGGACCCACGCCTTGATATTCATCTTGGTGGCTCCTGCCGCAGGCGCTCCAAGAGGCTGTGTGTAGAGCGCAACCGGGAAGTATCGGTTCTCGCTCTTTGAGAACATGAAGGCTTTGCCGGTGTGCCCTCCCTCCACGACCCCGCTCGAAACGTTAACGGAAGCGCCCGGCGGAAACGAGTCGACCTGCCACCCATCCGCTCCCTTCTCGAAGCCGGCATTGTTCACCACACCGGTCGACGCCACTGCGGGTGCGGGCGGATCGACATACTGCGCGGTGATGTCGTCGAACCAGACCGATCCCGGACCGTAATCCTGAAGGCCGATCATGATCGTTTTCGTCCCTTCCGGAATGAGCACTGTCCCGGAATATTCCTTCCAATCGTGATTTGCGGGAGCATCGTTTAGATCCTTTGCCCCTATGTAGGCGGCCCACTCGTGTTTGATCCACGTCTTGGCTCCGTCGTAGAAGATCACGTCGATGATGGCTTTGCCTGCATTCTTGGCTTTCACGAACGCAGCTACCTTGATTGCCTTCTCAGATCCCGTGTAGTCGATCTCTTGCGACCATTGCGCGATCGGAAAATAGCGTTGCGCGCTCTTGCTTATGCTGAGGCTGCCACTCCCGGAGTGCGAGACTGACTTGTTCCAGGCATAGCGAACGCCATCGATGGCCGCGCCCTGCTTCCACTCGCCGGCGCCGCCTTCCACGCTAGTGTTCCTCAACAGGTTGTTCGATTGAGCGTTGGCGAATCGCCAAGAGAAGAGGGACGCGGCGCCGAGCAGGACTAGGACGGGCGCCCCGACGACTAAGAGTTTCGGTGGCTTTGAACCATATGTTTTCATGAATGAGATCCTCCTTTTGAGGGTGTGGAAACTTGCAGTTGCGCCAATGCATGGGGACATGGCGGGCGCGTGGTCTCGCGCGACAATCTTCATCAACAGATCGCCGTAAGCGGCTGCCGGGCTGTTGGTCAGCGCGAGAGCTTCTGCGTCGCAGACCGCCTCGCGTTCTGAAATCCACTCGCGGCAGGCAAGGTGCGCCGGCGGGAGGAAAAAGAAGAGCAATCTTGCGGCTGCGGGTATCAATCCGAACAGTAGGTCGTGGCGCTTCACGTGAGCGAGCTCATGCGCAATCGCCATCCTCAGCTCTTGCGGAGACAAGCTGGTTTCGATGCCTGCGGGCAGGACGATAGCGGGACGGATGAGACCAGTTACAAACGGAGAGGTTGCCTCCGTGCTGCTGAGGACTTCGGGAGCTTTGGACAAGCCCATTTGCACTGAGAGAACGCGAACCTCGGACGCGGAAGCCTCCGTGGTGAGCGGTTTTGCTCTCCCGCGAAGACCCTTCAGACGGAGGGATTCGAGCAGAAGCATGCCTGTTGCAGCCAACACTCCGACGATCCATAAACATGCGATCACAGTGGGCGAGGCCAATTGAGGTGAGCCTGCTGCAGGCGTTCCAACAGGGACGATATTCTGTACGGGTGGCGTGGCCAGGTGGGCAGCGGATGCGAAGGTCCTGGGAACGACCGAATCCTCAGAGACTGGGAGCGGCACGCTGAACGCGGGAATAAAGACGAGTACGAGCTTCAGGCACGCGATCCACCAGAGCCAGTAGCGCACTTTCGGCGAGAGTCGCGGCGCGGCTCGCGACACGAGCCACAGGAGAAGAATAAGGAGCGTGCCCTGCCAAACGCCTGTCCAAAGCTTATCGACCAGGCCGACGCTGAACGTGCTCACTTCGCGTCCTTCTTGAGCTCTTCTACGAGGCGCTCCAGCTCGTCCAGCTCCTCCGGGCGAAGATCCTTCCGATCACCAAGGTAGGCGACCAACGGAGAAAGCGACCCGCCAAGCGTCTTCTCGAAGAAATCCTTGACGACATCCTTCATCAACTCGCGCTTCTCCAGCGAAGGCGAATAGACATAGAGCCCACCCGCTTTCTTTCGCGTGAGAAAGCCTTTCTTGCGAAGGCGCTCCATGATGGTCAGCACCGTCGTCCGCGCCAGGTCGTGGGCCACGCCATATTGGTCGGCCACTTCGCGGACCGTTACGGGAGCTCTGTCCGAGATGAACTGGAGAACTGCAAGCTCCTGGCCGGCAACATTCTTCTTGCGCATCGTTCCTCCTGACTACACGTGTAGTATATTCCAACTGACGACTGCTGTAGTCAGGCGTTACGCAAAAAGAAAAAACCCGGCGGAGGCCGGGTTCTTGACAAGCTGATTCTCTTACTAGCCGCAGCGGCAATATTTGCTGTGGCGATGGGTCGACCTGCGGCTCGAGCCTCGGCGGGAGCTGCTTCGATAGGACCGGCCGGATGAGCGGTAAGACCGACCGCTCGATCGATAGGAAGAACCGTATCTCGATCCAGATCGGCTATAGGCGTAGCTCGACCCGTTGCGATAGCCGCGATAGTACGAGTTGATCCGGGCGCGGCGGTGGCGGTTGTTGATCTCGTCCTGCATGCGCTTCGCCTCGTAAGCGCCACCAGCGAGTGCGATCGCGCCAATAGTCGTCTGCTTGCGGCTGAGGAAATAAAGCCCTGCCGCACCAAGGACGGAGGCCGCAACGCGATGCTCGCGCTCACGCTTCGCCTGTCGACCTTCGGCGTTGGCCTGGGCCGGTACGAGTACAAATCCAAGCGCCATCACTCCCGCGAGGAAGGCTGCAATAATTCGGTTTCCGATTTTCATGTCGTTCTCCTAAGTTTCTTGCTCACGCGGAAAGGGATGCGCGAGTCGAATTCGGCCGAGGCCGTCTTCCTATTGTGACGGACGTGCCCCATGCCAGTTTCTGCGGCCTTGCTGATTTTGCGGCCAAAGACGTCCGCTTTATGGGGGATATCCCCAACTTGGCCGGAACCAGAACGTAGTGCCGGTTGCCTATCAGTGTGTAAACGGCGTTTTAGGGGGCACTGGTCCTCATCCTTAGCGCAGGCAGGAGAGCACGATGGCAAATATTCTTTACGCAGCATTCACCGACCCGGCCCTGGCGGAAAAGGCCGCCGGGGCTTTGCTCGACCATGGGGTCCGGGCGGAAGACCTCAGCCTTGTTCAAAACGAATCCTGTTACAGCATGCCTCGTTCGGTGAACGAGGACACGGGCGTATCGCCTGTCATCGAGGGCGAGATGACGGGGGCGACCCCTTATAGTCCCGGCGTCATGGGAACGGGCACGTACGTCGCTCCAGTCGATGGCGGCTACCCGATGAACTCCGAGCGCGATTCGATCGACACCTATTCCACCGGCACCGTGATGGAAAGCGGTACCGGCATGTACAACGAAACGAACGTTCAGAGTGGCTCCATGACTACGACCGGCGCACGATCCGGCGGTACGGGCGAGACGATGGGCATGACCACCGGATCGATGGACAACGAAGACGACTGCGAAGATCCGGAGAAGGTCGAGAAGTCGGCCAAGCACGGCATCTCCACGACCACGCCCGCCGATGCAGGCGTCGGCGCGATCAAAGGCGCGGCAGTTGGACTTGGCATTGGCGCGTTGGCGGCGTTGGCTTCCCTGCTCATTCCCGGCGTCGGACTGGTAGTCGGCGGCGGTGCTCTGGCGACTGCGCTTGGCGGTCTTCTTGGAGCGACGGGCGCGGGCGCCATCGCCGGAGCCATGACGGGCTACCTCAAGGACCAGGGCGTCGAAGAGCACGTGGCCGAGCAGTATGGGCAGGCCATTGCCCAGGGCGGCGCGATCCTCGCGGTGCACGTTCCTTCCGGCGACGTAGACGAGCCGAAAGCTCGCCAGCTCCTGGAGAAGTACGGCGCGACCAACGTCAACACCTACGCCATGGCCGAGAGCGCTCGACCTTATATGGCCTAGGAAGCGTTACGTGTTGAGCGTTAAGGTGCATGGCGCTTAAGATTGGATCCCACGGCCCCCCTTCGGGGCCGTGGATCTTGTACCCGTAGGGCCGCGGCCCGCGTAATGTGGCGTCCGGAGGCAGCGGTGCTCTCAATACCCAATACCCAATACCCAATACCCAAAACCCAACAACCCACTTCCAGTTACACTAAGGCCCAATGATCCGGGCAGAGGGTCTCTCAAAGCAGTTCGTCGATGCCAAGAAGGGCATCGTGCGGGCCGTGGACAATGTCAGCATCGAGGCCCACCCTGGCCAGGTGTTCGGGCTGCTGGGCGTCAACGGCGCCGGCAAGACCACCATGCTGCGCATGCTTTCCACGGTCTTGAAGCCCACCAGCGGTAAAGCCTGGGTGGCAGGCTACGACGTGGTCCAGGACGGCGAGAAGGTCCGCGCCAGCATCGGTTTCATGTCCAACACCACCGCGCTTTATGGCCGCCTTACCGGCATGGAAGTGCTGAAGTATTTCGGCGGACTCTATGGTCTTCAAGGCGACCACTTAAAGCAGAGATTGGACTTCGTCACCAAGCAGCTCGACCTCGACGAATTCAAGGACCGGCTCTGCGACAAGATGTCGACCGGCCAGAAGCAGCGAGTCTCAATTGCACGCACCATCCTTCACGATCCGCCCGTGCTCTTCTTCGACGAGCCGACCGCGGGTCTGGACGTGGTGACCAGCCAGTCGGTGATGGAGTTCATTGAGACCTCCCGCGCACAGGGCAAGACGATCGTTTACTGCACCCACATCATGAGCGAGGCGGAGCGTCTTTGCGACGAGGTCGCGGTGATCCATGAGGGCCGCATCAAGGGTGAAGGCACCGTGCAGCACCTGAAGGAAATCACGGGCCAGCCAAACCTCGAGCGAGCATTCCTCTATCTGGTGGACGCACTAAATCCTCTTTCAGAAAAACAACAGGCGGCGGCCCACTGATGAACAAGCAAGCCCTGCTCGTCTACACGAAAGAAGCGCGCGAGATGCTTCGCGACAAACGCGTGCGCTCTAGCGCGTTGTTCGGTCCCTTCTTCCTGGTCTTCATCATGATGATGTCTTTCGGGACCCTCATCGAGAAGATCAAGAAGCCCAGCTTTATCAAGGTGCACGTGGTCCGAAGCAACGTGGCGAATCCCTTTGTCGAGGCGCTTAGGAAATCCAATGCGACGGTCATCGAGGTTGGATCGCTCGACGAAGGACGGAGGCTGATCCAAGACGGCAAGGCGTCGATCATCCTCCAGTTCCAAGATAACTACAAGGAGCTGCTCAGCAAGGGCCAACCCACGACTATCCAAGCGGTCTACGACTCCAAAGAACAGCGATCGGAAGTGGCGCTGTCGGTCATGCAACGCATGGTCTCAGAGCAGAACAAGAAAACTTTGGAAGCTCTGATGGAGACGAAGGGCCTGCCTGCCGCATTCGCCGCACCCGTGCAGATCAAATCCGAAGACGCGACCCGCGCAAAGGGAACGAACGAGCTGCTTCTGGCCCTGCTTCCCTACCTCATTGTTTTCTGGGCGTTCATTGGTGGAGTAAGCGCGGCATCGGACCTAGTGGCAGGTGAGAAGGAGAGAAACACGCTCGAGACCTTGCTGATCACGCCGGTGCCAAGGACCAAGCTTGTTTGGGGCAAGTTTCTCGCGCTGGCGACACTCTGTTTCATGAGCAGCCTCAGCGGTCTCGCCGCCGTTTACGTCGCCGCGTACAGCCACCTGCCTGGCATGGATACGATGTTCAAGAACGGCTCTGGACTCGAGCCCGCCGCAGTGGCAGCGATCATCCTCGTGCTTATCCCCACCGTGCTCTTTTTTGCTAGTGTGCTCATCGCGATCAGCACATACGCCAAGAACACCCGGGAAGCACAGACCTACTTAAGCTTGACGAGCCTGCTAGTTTCCTTCCCCGCTCTTGCCAGCCAGTTCATCGGCTTTTCCGACGCCGCATCCGCCCGCTGGATCAGTCTCATTCCGGTTTTGAACGCATCGGCTGCGGTGCGGAGCGCGCTGATTGGGAAGTTGGACGCGACAACCGTCCTCCTCACGACAGGAACAAGCGCAGTGTTGGCGATCATCAGCATCGTCGTCGCGGTGAGGCTCTTTAATCGCGAAGAAGTTCTGCTCAGGGTCTAACCAGAGCCGCGGACAAAACTCAGCGCGTCGGCTCTGCGGGAGCCGTCCGGATCGAGTCCCGTGAACTCCGCCAGGCGAGCGATCTCTCGTTCGGGATTGGCGATCAGCTCCGGGTAGTTCACGTCGAGAAACGACATGCTGAGCGAAGACAGGTCCGCGTACATCTTGGCGCTTAGGATGCGCGCCCCAAGGTACCCCTGGGTAGCAGGCCAACCCCGCCGCGAGCGCGTCCGTTCGATGTCCGGATAGGGTCGCCTGACGACGATGATCTTGGGCTGCAGGAGCGATTTGACCAAGGGCAGCACCAACATGAGAAGGGCGTGCTTCAGCACGATAACGTTGCCGCGTTCTTTCTTAGGCACGGCGTTGTCTAGCCACTGGCTAAGCTCTTGCGCCAGCTCCGCTTCGTTGCCCGTGAAGATCAGCGCAGCCTCGTTGATGTGCTTGCGAAGGATCTCGCGCATCGCGTGCGGCTCGAAAGTATTGCGGGTCCTTGGATCGCCGGTGCCGCAGTGGGGCGGGCACGTGTAGCCGCCAAGCTTGTCGAGGATGCCGGTCACTGCGCTCGAGCCCGAGCCATAGGGCCCCAAAACAACAACGTATTGGTTCATGAGTTCTTAGATGAAGCTGGAGACTGCATTACAAGACGTGGGCCAAACGCCGCGCGCTTCACCTTCATTTGAGGCTACCGGGTGGTACCCTAAGTGCACAACTAACAATGGAAGACGTAGTCATTCTTTCTGGCGCCCGCACCCCTATTGGGGCCTTCATGGGCACGCTCTCGTCCCTCTCCAGTCCCCAACTTGGCGCGACCGCGATCAAGGAGGCGCTCAAGCGAGGCGCAGTCGCTCCTGAAGAGGTCGACGAGGTGCTCATGGGGTGCGTCCTGCAGGGCGGAGTCGGCCAGGCGCCGGCCCGACAGGCGGCCATCTACGGCGGGCTTCCGAACAGCGTGCCCTGCACGACCGTGAACAAGGTCTGCGGTTCCGGAATGAAGACGGTCATGCAGGCGGCACAGGCGATCAAATCCGGCGACGGGAAGATCATCGTCGCAGGCGGAATGGAGTCCATGAGCAACGCTCCCTATGCCCTCGACAAGGCCCGAACCGGCTACCGAATGGGCAATGGAACGCTCATCGATCTCATGATCCACGACGGCCTTTGGGACCCCTACGGCAACGTCCACATGGGCACGTGCGGAGACTGCACGGCCACGGAATTCAACCTCTCTCGCGAGGCGATCGACGCGTACGCCGGGGAGAGCTATCGCCGTGCGACTGCCGCCCAGGAATCCTGCCGCCTTTCCGAAGAGATCGTTCCCGTGCCGGTGCCTCAGCGAAAAGGCGACCCGGTGATGGTGGACAAGGACGAGGAGCCTGGCAAGGGCGATCCGGCCAAGCTGGGATCGCTTCGACCCGCATTCGGCAAAGAAGGAACGACTACCGCCGGCAACGCCAGCTCGATCAACGACGGCGGCTGCGCGCTGGTCGTGACGACGATGGCGGAAGCCGAAAAGCGGGGCGCACGGCCGCTCGGCAGGATCGTGGGTTACTCACAGCATGCGCAGGAGCCGCAGTGGTTCACCACCGCGCCGGCATTCGCCATCGAAAAGCTCTTGGCCAAACACGACATGACCGTCGACCAGATCGACCTGTTCGAGGTCAACGAGGCCTTTGCCGTCGTGGCCATGGTGGTCGCCGATAAGGTGAAGATTCCGATGGAAAAGCTCAACGTGAATGGCGGCGCGGTGGCTCTCGGGCACCCGATTGGAATGACGGGCGCTCGCTTGATCCTTACTGCTCTGTACGAGCTGCGTCGTCGAGGCGGCAAGTACGCCGTCTGCACGCCGTGCATTGGCGGCGGCGAGGCGACGGCTGTGCTGGTGGAGGCGCTTTAGCCTAGGTATTACGGTATTGCGGTCTTACGGTGTTACGGCCGGAGGTAAGGCAGCCCTCTTTCGCAGGTCGCCGTAGACGCATCCACCGCCGTAAACCGGTCACCGCCGTAATACCGCAATGCCTTAACACCGCAACACCGTGGTTTCTTGGCACAACTCTTGCGAAGGTGAAAAGACGGACACAGCCGCCCGCGCATCATCCTCGCCTCCCGGACGTCTGACCTTTCGGAGCAAACCGTTTGAAGATTCTTTTCGTTTCGGCCGAAGTGGCCCCTTTCGCTAAGGTGGGCGGCCTGGCCGACGTCGCCGGCTCTCTCCCCAAAGCGCTACGCGCGCTGGGGCACGACGTACGCGTGCTCATGCCCTCCTACAAGATGGTGGAGGACGATCCCAAGTGGCGCCTCGAACGGCTGGCTGATTCGTTCGACGTCGACATCAATCCCTATTGGCGAAAGGGCGCTTACCTTAACCACACCACCTTGGACGGGGTACCGATCTACATGGTCGGCACCGACGAGTGGTTCACCCAGAGCACTTCCAGCGAGACCATCTACCAGTCGGGCAGCGATCCCTACCTGTTCCTAGCCGCCGCCACGATCAAGATTCCCGAAATCATTAGCTGGACGCCTGACGTCGTGCATACGAACGACTGGCATACCGGTTTCGTGCCCGTGCTCATGCGCGAGCGCATGCGAGGAACTTGGGATCAGATCGCCTCCGTGTTTACGATCCACAACCTCGCCTATCAAGGCGAGTTCGGCTTCGACGTTCTGGACAAGCTCGCTCTTCCCCACTACTTGTTCTCGATGGACCTCCTCGAGTTCTACGGCACGGTCAATTTTCTCAAGGCGGGATGCGTGTTCGCCGACCAGGTCAACACGGTCAGCCCCACTTACGCAAAGGAAATCCAGACGCCCGAGTACGGTTGCCGGCTCGACGGGCTAATGATGCACCTGGCCCGCCAGAACCGGCTCTCCGGAATCTTGAATGGCATCGACGATCAGATCTATAGCCCGACGACCGATCCGTACATTCCCGCCCATTACAACTCAGACAACAAAGAAGGAAAAGCGATCTGCCGAGGTGAGCTGTTCAGCCGGCTGGATCTGAAGCCGATCGATGGCGCTCCTCTCCTCGGCATCGTGAGCAGATTGAGCGACCAGAAAGGCATGAACCTGTTTCTAGAAGCGGCGCAGACCATCTTCAAGATGCCTTGCCAGGTAGTCATCCAGGGCCTCGGCGACGAGTGGCTGATTCGAGCATTTCAGCAACTCGAGAAGGACAACCCGCAACACTTCCGATTTAGGCCGGTCTTCGACGTCGAGCTCGCTCAGCAGGTCTATGCCGGATGCGACGGTTTTCTTATGCCAAGTCTGTACGAGCCGTGCGGATTGGGCCAGATGATCGCGATGCGCTACGGCACGGTGCCGATCGTCCGCGCGACCGGCGGATTGAAGGATACGGTGCACGAAGGAACCAATGGGTTCACATTTGAAGAGAAGACTGGAAAGGCGTTCGCAGACGCTGTACGTCGCGCTCATTCGTCGTTCGGAGTTCCCGAAGAGTGGCAGCGGTTGATGGACACGGGAATGCGGGGCGATTACTCTTGGAGCCGCAGCGCGAGGGAGTACGTCTCTCTCTACGAAAAGGCGCTCGAGCAGCGACAACCCGTTGCTATTCCGAAGGTCAGGACCGCTTAGAA
>JAXDKF010000106.1:0-12145 GCA_034667265.1 Fimbriimonadaceae bacterium | reverse complement strand
GGATTCGGCACCGTCGAGGCGAAGGTTCTTCCTTCCGCTTAGGTAATCGAGCCTTACCATGGAAGCATGCGGGCACGTCGAGGCACGGTTTCAACCTGGGTCGTGATCGCGGCCCTCGGGCTGAGTGTGGTCGTGATATGCGGCTTCGGGTTTACGTTCATCAGCTTCGTGCAGTCGAGTCTGAAAGACCGGCAAGTTCAGGAAAGGGAGATGTTTCAAAGGGACATCGATTCGATGTTCGACTTCCAGAAGTGGTCGCCCACAATTCAAGAAGAACCCGTGTGGAATGGGGACGTGCTCAGCTTGAAAATCAAGCTGTCATCTGAGGAGACAACCTTCAAGGATTTCACGATCACTACGCTGCTCCTGGATCGGTATCTACCTGACAAGAAGATGCCTCTTAGAGTTGGGGCATTTGGGCCGAAGAAGCCGGCCGTGATTGTTGTCCGATTTCCTGGCTTCGATGGCCGCGGAGGCAAGTACGCCAAGCTGAATATGGCTTTCCGGAGCTCAGACGGTGGTCCCCCAGTGCCGAGGCACGAGTCGACGATTAATGGGATTCCAGTAGTGAGGGGAGAAAGCACCGGCTGGACGTCCAGTCACGACACGGATCTCTATATTCCTCTTCGGGCCAGTGCCAAACGACTCCTCCGGAAGAATTAAGTTTCGAAGTTCGTGCGGGGTGATCCACCGGCCCGGAGGACGGACCGATGGATCGACTAGTCGGCAATGTGTAACCGAGCAGTTACATGACGCTTGTTCGGCCGCGGGGCGATTTAGACTTCGAGGTAGTAGCCTTTCGACCAGAACCACCGCTCTTGGAGCCTGACGACCGGCTTCCCGCGGATCGGCTGGACGAGCTTCGTCCCGCACTGGAGCTTCGGCCTCGGCTGCTGCTCCCACCCGATCGACCGCTCTTCTGCTCTTCCATCATCATTTGCTCGCTTTCTTTAGCGGCCATCTGATTCACCTGGCCCTCGGCGATTTGCGAAAGGAGTTCGTCCGTCGACTCTTCCTCGCTCATGTTGAGCTTGAGGAGCGAAAGGATCTCATTGTGGCCCATCGTTTTGGCCCACTCGCAGAGGGTGCCGTAAGTGGCGATCTCGTAGTGCTCAGCCTTCTGAGCCAGACCGATGAGCTCGGCGTCCGTGCACGCGCTCGGCTTGAGGCCCTGCATATGCTCCGTGGCCTCTTCGATCAGCCCCTTCATGCCCTTGCAGACCATGCCCGTCGGTTTGGTGCCGAGCATCTGGCAAGCCTGCTCGATGCGGCGGCACTGCTCCTCCGTCTGGCGGAGATGATTTTCGAAGCCCTGCTTGAGCTGCGGATTCTTCGCCATCTTGGCCATCTTCGGCAGCGCCTTTGTTAACTGCTTCTCGGCGTTGTAGATATCCTTCAGACCCTCTTCAAACATTTCGTGGAAATTGCTCATAGCTCTCCTTGATTAGTCACGATGTGCGGCGCGATGTCCACACGGACGTGATCGTATTCTTCTGACCTCGCAGAAGTTCTGTCTGTGTGACCAGACTGAGCCGAGCAGGTGTTCCGACAAATTGCTGTCGCGCGTGTCCGTCCTTCGGGCCTGATCATGCATGCGCGTAGCGCTTGAGAAGCTCTGGCCACGTGCCGCCCTGGATGGCCTCGCGGATCTCTTGCATGAGGCGGGCATAGAAGGCCAGGTTATGCAGGGTTGCCAGCCTCGGTCCAAAGGGTTCATCCGCCTTGAAAAGGTGACGCATATAGGCGGCCGAGTACCGTTCCGTCTGGGGGAAAATGCTGCCCGGATCGGCTGGCCCATCGTGCTCGGCCCACTGTGCCGTCGCGATATTGATCCGCCCCTTGAGCGTGTAGAGCGTGCGGTGGCGCGCCATGCGCGTCGGTAGCACGCAATCGAAGAGGTCGATACCGCTGGCGACTGCGTGAAGGATGTCTTGCGGATGACCCACGCCCATCAGATATCGAGGCTTGTCGGCCGGCAAGAGAGGAGCCGTGTACTTGACCACCGGATATTGCATCTCTGTGGGCTCGCCCACGCTGACGCCGCCGATCGCGAACCCCTCGAAGGGTAAGGCGGTAACCGTCTCCGCCGATTGCTGCCGCAAATCTTCATGCACGCCGCCCTGCACGATTCCAAAAACAGCCTGACCCTTTTTGCGCGCTTCAAGATTCCGGGGCGCCCAATCGTGCGTGATGCGCATGGCTTCCGCCGCTTCCTCTTTGCTGCACGGATAAGGCGGACACACGTCGAGCGCCATGCTGACATCCACGCCTAGTTGGCCCTGGATACGTATCGACTCTTCGGGCGACAAGAACCTCTCAGACCCGTCCAGGTGCGACCTAAACCGCACGCCCTCCTCGGTGATCTGCCGCATGTTCGAGAGCGACATGACCTGAAAACCACCGCTGTCGGTGAGGATCGGCCCGGGCCATGACATGAACTTGTGCAGGCCGCCCAAGCGTTCGATCAGATCGCTGCCGGGCCGAAGCCACAGGTGGTAGGTGTTGGAGAGGACGAGCTCAAATCCGAGGCCCTCGAGGTCTTCGCTCCCGACGGTCTTCACCGAGCCCTGCGTGCCGACCGGCATGAACGCAGGCGTTTGAACCGTTCCATGCGGCGTGTGCAAGCGGCCGCGACGAGCTCCGGTGTGGGGGCAGGTTGCGAGGAGCTCATACCGCACGCCGGGCATGGCGTGCATTATGTCCGTCGGCTCACTTGGACTTCATCTAGGTTCAAACAACCGGTCCATGGTGGCTCGCGTTTGCTTCAAATGTAGCTTTATTACTTATGCTCTCGACTGGCGTTGAAGCCAATGAAAGGAGTGATGCAGGTTGCTGTGCACCTCTGCAACGAGAACGGCGAGCCCGAAAACTGCTCCCTAACCATTGCGGTCTCGGAGACTGGCAGGCTGCGCGTGTGCAAGACACCTTCCGATGGCGTGAATCCATGCTGCGCGGACGCTTTGGCCCATGACCTCCTGGAGCTCTCGAACCTCTCATTCGGGAAAACGTGCTGGCTGCCGTCTGTCGGCGATCCGCTACTCCGCTTTACCGGAATGGGCAGCGCCATCGAAGTCCGCGAGAATCGGGTGGGCAACGAGCCGGTATTCGTACTAGCAACCGAGCTCAGGGAAGCGGTTCTCGCCTTCACTGGGCGCGGCGCTTCCGACCTGGCCTCATAAAAACTTCGCAATTTTGCCCGAGTTGGGCACTTAGGCACGAAGTTGGCATGGCCTCATACCGGGCAGAAAGCGGACAACGACGCATGGGTCACGACGTGCCGAGAAGTCAGGCTACTGCCCTTTTTAATTCCTAGAGCAGCGAGACGCGACTTCCTACGCCTCCTACGATCTCGTTGAGCTTCAACGCGTTCCACGGCGCCGCGCCCTGCGCGTCGTTGTCGAAGTACACGTAGACCTCGCGGCCCTCGCGGGTCCAGTTCGTGACCTTCTTTCCCCAGTCGGCGAGCTCGTCTTCCGTGTACCAATCCCAATAGGTGTTTGGCTTGCCGTGTAGGCGGACATAGACCGCGTCTGCCGTCACAGCGTCCCAACGCTCGAAAGATCCGGCGTCGGAGATGCAGTTCACAAGATTGAACTCCTCTAAGATGCCTGCGATCTCCTTGTCGAACCACGAGGTGTTGCGGAACTCCATGACGTGCCAGACACCGGGCCAAGTTTGGAGCTGCTCGGCGAAGGTACGGAGGCGGTCCGCGTTCTTCTTCATGAACGGAGGAAGCTGCCAAAGCACGGCCCCCAACTTGTTGCCCAGACCTAGCGCCGGTTCTTTGACGCGCTGCACGGAATCGGCGACGTCGAGCAGCTTCTTGCGATGCGTGATGTACCGATGGCCGCGAATCGCGAACTTGAAATCCGGGGAAACCTGAGAGGCCCACTTCTCAAAGGTTTCCTTCTTTTGCTGCCGGTAGAACGTGCCGTCGACCTCCACCGCGCCGAGTTTCTCGTCGATGTAGCCGAGCCAGGTGCGGGCTGGCCGGCCCTCGTACCACGAGAGCTTCCAAGCGGGATATACCCAGCCGCTCGTCCCCATGTACGCCTTCCCGACCATGGCGGGTTAGACGAGAGGCGTCGACAGGCGGTGCCGTAGAATACGGCGTGATGCAATACCTGGTCAAGTTGATCCCAGAACAGGAGGGTGGCTACTCGGTGCTGGTCCCTGGCTTGCCCGGCTGTGTCTCGCAGGGCGAAACGCGCGAAGAAGCCTTGCAGAACATCACGGAAGCCATCTCCGAGTACCTGCTATCCGTCGAAGAATCTGTCGAGGGATCAGAGACGGCATCGGTCACGGTGGACGTTCGTGTTGCCTAAGCTGCAGTTGAATAACATTGCGTTGACTGCCGGGATCTCATGCCTAAGCGCTACCCCTAGCAGCAGCCAACCTTCCAATACCTCTTGGAGCTGCATCATGCAGGCTTCCTCGCTATTCCCATTCCCAAGAACCCCTTGGAGGCCGGGGATTTGCGCATACCAAGTCCCGTCTTCGAGGGGTTCATAGACGGCACTTCCCATAGCCGCGTCAATGTAGGCGGTCAGCATCGCTCATCGCCACTCTACGGCAGAAAACCCGGCTTGCGACTATGCCGTCTACAATAGACCGATGCCCATCGGCAGGTTCCTCCTTTGCCTCCACTCCCACATGCCGTATGTGCTGAGTCATGGCAAGTCGCCCCACGGCACAGACTGGATCAACGAGTCTGCCGCCGAATGCTATCTGCCCCTCTTGCACGGTTTGGATAGGCTAAGCAAAGAAGGCATCCGGCCGAGATGGACGGTGAACATCACGCCCATCCTCGCGGAGCAGCTCGAAGACCCTGAGTTCAAAGATGGCTTCGAGGGCTACTGCGAGTCGAAGATCGAGGCGGCCGCGTCGGACCAAAGGCGCTTTAATGCCGAAGGCCCAATGTGGATGGAGGGCCTGGCCGAATTCTGGAAGCGCCGCTATGCAAGGTGTCTGGACGAGTTCCGGAATAAGTGGGGCCGAAGCATCGTCGACGGGTTTCGCCACTTTCAGGACAACGGGGCCGTCGAGCTCATAACCTGCTGCGCCACGCACGGCTACATGCCCCTTCTCGGCACGGATGAGAGTTGCTCTGCGCAGGTCAAGCTGGGCGTCGAAACGTACAAGAAATACTTCGGCCGACAACCCCGAGGCATTTGGCTTCCGGAGTGCGCGTATCGACCCGCGTACGAGTGGAAAGCGCCGGTTGGCCAAAACGAGGTGCCCTGGCCGAGAAAAGGAGTGGAGGAATTCCTCGAGGAAAATGGCCTCCAATACTTCTTCGTCGACTCGCACATGATCCGCGGAGGCGAGCCGCTCGGCACTTACGCGGCAAACTTTCCCCAGCTCGCGGAGATGTTCGCGCGCAGCAAGAAGATGTTCACTCCTCCGGAGGAGTTCCGGAGCGAATATGAGCACTACGCGCTTCCCAACGAAGAGACGGTGTTTGCCCGTGATCCGCAGACGACAGTCAAGGTCTGGTCCGGCGAATCCGGCTACCCGGGCGACGAGTGGTACCTAGAATTTCACAAGCAGCTCTATCCTGGACGGCATCGCTATTGGCGGATCAGCCAGAACAAGAGAGACCTCGGTCAAAAGCAGCCTTACGATCCCTACACCGCGTTTGAGAGGTTAGGCGATCACGTTGAAGACTACGTGCGGACACTGAAGAGCACCCTTGCCGACTACAAAGGAAAGTCGGACCGGGAGGGCACGCTCGTCGCCATGTACGACACAGAGCTGTTCGGACACTGGTGGTTCGAAGGGCCTGAGTTCCTGTACGAGGTCTCGCGCGCGATCCACCACGACCCCGACCTCCGCGCGGTCACTGGTGGGGACGTCCTCGACGAGGACCCGCCCCGACACCAGATCACCCTGCCGGAAGGCTCGTGGGGCGAGGGCGGCTACCACTACATCTGGCTCAATCAGGACAACTCGTGGACGTGGGAGAAGCTCTATCCCGCCGAGCGCAAGATGCGGCAGTTGTCGAGAGAGTATGCGGAGGGCCCGGCAAGGGAGATCGTGCAGCAGGCTGCGCGCGAGCTGCTGCTTGCGGAATCCTCGGATTGGCAGTTCCTGATCTCCACGTTTGCCGCCAGGGACTATGCCGAGATAAGATTTACCGACCACATCGACCGGTTCAACCGTCTTGCCTCCATGGCCGAGAACGTGCACGGTGGCGGGGCGCTCAGCGAGGACGACCAGGCATTTCTGGACGACTGTCGGATCAAAGACAAGCCATTTGCGGAAGTAGACCCTGGCCTTTGGAAGCCGATTGAGGGAAAGAGAGCGATGGCGGGCGTATCCGCTAAAGGAGAATGATGCGATTTCAGTTTTGGATTGCCGCGTTTGTGTGCGCGGCTAACGTAGCGCATGCGCAGAAACAGCCCCCTGCGATACGCGCGAGAGCAACGACCTGGCTTCCGTCGAGGGCGCTGCCGCAAGATATTGCGAAGCAGGCTGACCAGATGCTGAAGAGCCTCAAGGGCGTTAAAGCAATAGTCGACTATACGATCCGGACCAGTACAGGGGACGGTTATGGTCAAGTGGTCGAGAAGTATAAGAGCCCAACCGTGTTCGCCTTCGAGCTTCCAGTCATTGTTAAGGGAAAGGCGACGACCGCCCGCGTGGTGGCCGACGGCAAGCGGGTGACTACAGTCGTGGACGAGAACTGGAAGCAGACGCGCGTCGGGCAGAAGCGCCAATCGCCGCACCCGGTTTACTTGGCCCAGAACTGGCCCATCATGGCCACGAGAGAGATCCTCTCAACGCACCTCGACGGCCGCAACCCTTTCTCGGAGTACTTCAACGGCCTGCAAAAGACCGGAACTACTCTGAAAGTCCAACAGAGGTCGGTCACTTTCGAGGGTCATACCATGCGACAGTACATGATCGTGGCAAACAGGCCGCCCGATGCGGCGAAGAGGTACGGCAAGCTGGCCGGCAAGTTCATCTTCGATTCAGACATTCATCTTCCCGTGACCTTGAGTGTCAGCGTTAAGCAGCCCGGCAAGAAGCGTGAGATCTATGTTGCGTGGAACGCAAAGTGGCACAACAACGAGACCTTCACCGCTTCCGAGTTGAAACCACCGCCTCGTCCCACCAAGACCTAACCTGGCGGCCAGCCAAGCTCACGCCCGCCTAGCAAGTGGGCGTGCAAGTGCTCCACCGACTGTCCTGCATCGGGACCCTGGTTGATCACAAGGCGGTATCCGCCGGTCAATCCCTCTTTCTCAGCGATCTTCCTAGCGGCGTTGAGAAGGTACATATGATCGCCTTGGTCGGGCACTGCGGCAAGGCCGGTGATCTCCTGCTTGGGAATGATCACGATGTGCACCGGCGCCTTGGGATCGATGTCCCTGAAGGCAAGGATGTGATGGTCCTCGTAGACGATGTCGGCCGGGATCTCCCGGTTGATGATCTTCGTGAAGATCGTCGGCATGCCTCAAGTGTTACCCAACGCCCATAATCCGGCATGCATTGGAGCGAGGTGTGGCACGGCAGGTCCGCGTCCGCCCGCACTATCCGGACTGTCCTGAAGCCCCTTTCCTGGCTGTATGCAGCCGGATGGAAGGCCTATCTAGGCGTCTACAAGGCTGGACTGAAGAAGGCGAAGGAGCCTCACCGGCCAGTGATCTGTGTCGGCAACCTTGTCGTGGGCGGGACCGGGAAATCGCCCATCACGCTGCACGTAGCGCAGGTGCTGCAGGAGCTTGGGCACGATGTCGTGGTCAGCAGCAGCGGTTACGGATCTCCGCGTAGCCAGAGCGCCACCTTAGCCCCCGCCGGGCCGTTGGATGCCCGCGAATGGGGGGATGAGCCGGCTATGTTCCGATGGCTGGCTCCCGAGCTGCCGCTCATCGTAGGCCGGAACCGGGTGGAGGCAGCGAGACTGTGCGCGGAGGGCTATCCCGGTTCGGTGCTCCTCCTGGACGACGGCTTTCAACACTTGCCTTTGAAGAAGCACCTGGCTATCGTCCTCGATCCTCCCACGGACAATCGATCTTGCTTGCCGGCGGGACCGTATCGCGAGCCGTGGGGGAACCGTTCGCGCGCCGACCTGGTCCTGCCAAACGGGTTCACGCCCAAGTTCTCTATAACGGGTCTTATATCGCCCGCCGGCGATCCGGTAGCAATCGTTTCGGGGGCCAAAGTCAGCGTCCTGTGTGCCTTGGGAAGCCCCGAGCGGTTCCTGTCTGATCTGCCGGCACTTGGCCTGAAGGTAGAAGAGCAGCTTCTGCTGCCTGATCACGACCCGCTTGACGCAGGTAACCTCCTGGCTCCTTTGAACCCGAATCTGCCGTTGGTGATCACGGCCAAGGACTGGGTGAAGCTTCAGAAGCGTCAGGACCTCGGCGCACGTCAAATCTGGATCGCGCGACAAGAAGCACGCATAGAGCCTGAGGCAAACTTTCGCTCGTGGCTTGCCCAAAAACTCGATGAGCTCTCGAACGAACGTCCTCCTCGCTAAGATCGGAACCGTTGCGTTCAAGGGCGCTCAGAGGGCGTTCGAGCGACGAGACATTGTCGCAGCCGAGCGCCTGGGCGAGAAGTTTGCAAGGGTGGGCTTCCGGCTGGATCGAAAGCACAGGGAGCGGGCCATTGCCAACATTAAGCTAGCCTTTCCCGAGAAGAGCGACGAAGAAGCCCGCCAGCTCGCTCTGGGTGTCTTCCTCCACTTTGGACGGGTGTTGGCGGATTTCTTGAGGTCTCCGGCCCGATCTGACGAGGAAGTCTTGGCTTCGGTGGAAGAAGTGGACCTGACACCGTATTACGAAGCGAACGCCAAAGGCAAGGGTGTGCTCGCGGTCACGGGCCACATGGGCAATTGGGAGCGCCTGGCTCACTGGTACCAGGCTCATGGCTGGAAAATGAGTGTCGTAGCGCGCGACGCGAATGACGAGGGCCTCCAGCAGCAGATCGCCAAAATTCGCGGCGGGAGCGGACTGTCGATGCTGTCCCGAGGAAATTCCGCGCGAGCCATTCTGGAGAAGCTTCGCAACAAGGAGACGATCGGGATCCTCCCCGACCAGAACTCAGAGGAAGCTTTCCTTCCTTTCTTCGGCAAGCCTTGCGGAACGGTGCTCGGCCCGGCCGTGCTGCACTTGAGAACCGGCGCACCGGTCGTCTGCGGTTTTTGCCTTCGCGTCGGGCCTGGGAAATATCGGATAGAAGTCTTTGAGCCGATCCAGTATGCGCGCGGCGAAGCGACCCCGGAGCAAGTGATGACAGACGTCAACGCCGTGATCGAGAAGGTCATCCGCAAGTATCCGGACCAGTGGCTTTGGCTGCATGACCGCTGGAAGAGCGCCCGAAAGGCAGGCCTGTTATGAGAGCGCTGGTTGTGCGATTTTCGGCCATCGGCGATTGCGTTATGGCGGTGCCTGTTGCGGCGGCGATTCGGGAGAGATACCCTGAGGGCGAGATCGTCTGGGCCGTAGAGCCGCGATGCGCAGCCGTGATCGACACCAAACGCCTGGTGAACGAGCTGGCTCTGTTCCCGAGAGACGACTGGGAGCGGCATCGATGGTCGCCCGCGACCTGGTGCGACCAACTCAGAACCTACTTTTCGATGCGAAAACAGCCGTTCGACATTGGGATCGATCTACATGGACAGGGCAAGACGGCACTGTGTCTGCGCATCGCAAACCCCAAGAAACGCATCGCGGTAAAGGGGCACGACGTCGTTTCAAAGCGGCTCAATCCGATCCTGGATGTCAGCCGAGGAGAAATGCACGTGGTCGACCACAGCATGCTCGCGCTCTCGGAGCTTGGCGACTTCCCCAAGGAAGTCCGCTTCGTCATGCCGGAGCTGAAGGACGAGAAGCAGAAGGTCTCCGCACTCCTGCCCAGCGGGAAGGTGGCCACGATATCCGTAGCCGCTGGAAGCGCGCGCAAGACGTACCCGGCCGAGAGGTGGGCGACAGTAGCCCGATGTCTCCAGGAGAGGGGCTTTGGCGTGGCGTTCCTCGGCGGCCCCGGTGATACGCACATCGAAGTCCCGGGCACGGTCGACCTGATTGGCAAGCTCCCGCTCGTGCAAAGCATGGCTGCCGTCGCGCTTAGCACCATACATCTCGCAGCCGACACCGGAACCGGCCACATGGCGGCGGCTTACAACGTCCCCGTCGTTTCCATTTTCGGTCCGACAAAGATCTCTTGGTATCGGCCGTACACCTCGAATGGCATCGCGTTGGACGGCAACGGGTCCCCGGCGAATGTGGAGCCCGAGCAGATCCTCGAGGCGACGGAGCAACTTCTCCAGAGGCAGAGTGAAGCGATTTCTCGTTAGCCGCCTCTCGGCTTTGGGCGATGTGGTTTGCACGCTTCCGGTGGCGGTCGCCCTTAAGCAGTCGTATCCCGATTCTCATATCACGTGGGCCGTCGATCCCCGGTTTGCCGGTGTCGTTGAGAGCTGCGCGGCCGCTGACGAGATCGTGCGCGTGAAACCGGGCCTCCACCCCTCTTCGTGGACGAAGCTCCCGGGAGAGTTCGATGTGGCCCTGGACATGCAGGGTCTCTTCAAGAGCGGAGTCATCGTCGGCAAGTCGCAAGCGGCGCGCAAACTCGGTTACCATTGGCAGCGAGAAGGCGCTTGGTTGTTCTCGTCGCGCGTGATGCCGGATTCGACTTCCTTGCACGTGGTGGACCAATATGTGGATGTGGCGAGGGCGGCAGGTGCGCAAATGGATCGAGCCGAATTTGGGCTCTCGCCTCAACCGCAGGATGTCGTCTCGGCAAGAGAAAAGCTGGGCCCCGTGACCGGACCGCTGGTGATCGTGAATCCGGGCGCCGGCTGGGTGACCAAGAGGTGGCCAACTGCCCACTTTGCCGCTCTCATCGATGCGCTCAGCGTCGAAGGATGTGTCTGCGTGCTCATTGGGGGCAAAGCCGAATCAGACCTGGAAGTGGCCCGCGAAGTCTCGACCCAGTGCCGTCAAGAACCTCGAAGTCTGGTTGGGCAGACGAGCGTGGGCGAGCTCATCGGGTTGATCAGCCTGGCAAACGCCCACGTCGGAGGCGATACCGGCAGCACGCATATCGCCGCGGCTCTCGGCAAGCCTGCCGTTGGGCTTTATTCCATCACGCGGCCGGAAAGATCCTGTCCTTACGGCCAAATCGAGCGTTGCCACTACGACCCTACGTCCTTGTCCAACATCGAGCCAAATGCGGTGGTAAAAACGGTTTTGGAGGCCCTCGCTTGATCACGCTTGCGGAAGCCCAAGAATTGAGGCGAGGCAAGAAGCTGGTCTTTACGAACGGAGTGTTCGACATCCTGCATGCAGGTCACGTGGGATATCTGGCGCAGGCTAGAAAATTGGGGGACCTGCTGATCGTGGGTTTGAACTCGGACGCTTCCGCGCGGCTGCTCGGCAAAGGCCCTGCGCGACCTGTCAACAGCGCCGAAGACCGGGCGGTGGTCTTGGAAGCGCTTAGGTCCGTGGATGGCGTTGTGCTGTTTGAAGAAGGAACCCCTGAGCAGCTCATCTCCCAGCTTCGACCTGAAGTCCATGTGAAGGGTGGCGACTATCGAGAAGAAGACCTCCCGGAAGCCAGCATCGTTAGAGGCTATGGGGGGCGTGTGGTGATCCTCCCCACGTTGGAAGGCCGATCTACGACGGCAACGATAGAGAAATTGGGAGGCGAATGAAGGCGTTCGATACCAATCCCAAGTTGCGATGGCTTTTCTGCATGACCCATCCCGACGACGAGATATCGATCTGCGCCTGGATCAGGCACCTCACTCAGCAGGGAAACGAGGTCCACATAAGCTGGACCCACAGCAACCCAACCCGAGAGGCGGAAGCGCGCGCGGTGTCGCTTTTATTAGGCGTACCGAATAAACATCTCCACTTCCTCCACAGCACCGACGGCCGAATTCCGGAAGAGATGCCCATCCTTCTTCGCAAGTTTCAGAACCTGATGGATGAGGTCCGGCCTGATCGCGTCTGCTGCGGCGCTTTCGAGCAGGGCCACCTGGATCACGACGCAACCAATTTCTTGGTCCGCCACAGCTTTCACGGACCTATCTTCGAGATCCCTTTCTATCACACGTACCTGACGCGGTTTCAGCGGCTCAACCGGTTCGCCCATCCCGCTGGTGAAGAAGTGCGTGCCCTTTCAGTCGACG
>JAXDKF010000105.1:0-8483 GCA_034667265.1 Fimbriimonadaceae bacterium | reverse complement strand
GTTGTTCTTGCGTACGGGCAACGGATCTTTGCTGAATCGGACTCGCAGATGCGCATCGTGGCAAAGAGCGTTCATGTCTTCGGTCAGCTTCTTCGCAAATTCCTCGCCGCTGGTGAAGGAGTCGTATTCGCCCTTGGCATTGCGCGCCAAGAGGTCTTGCTCCACCTTAGGAGTCAAGTCGGTGAAGAAGTAGACGTCCTTCATCTGCTTGACCAAGGCTTGGATGGTCGTGTCCTTGGTCTCCTTCGTCAGAGGTTCGATCTCGCCTCCAAAGAAGTTGCCGAAGGCAGGAATGGCGATTGCGGCGGCAACGAGGGCCGCGAAATAGCGGATGTGTGTGTTTCTCATCTGATCTCCTCTCTTGGTTGGCACAGGCCGCGGACCAGCAAGGCCGCCAGGCGCTGTACCCGGATCTCGATCTCCTCGATGTCTCCTAGCTCTCGAACGCTAAGGCTGTAGGGCAGGTAGGCGTTGGTGGCGAACAGCAGGTCCCTCGCGGTTGCCTGGGCGGAGTCGAAGTGGAAGGCCCCGCTGGAGCGACCCTCACGCAACGCCGTGGCGAGGATTGCCTGCTCGGCTTGGAATTGCTCCTGCCTTCGCACCAGGTACGCGGGCCGGACTGCTTCGAACAGCTCGTCTAGGCTCTGCCGGTACTCGCCAACCGCCCGGACGCGTGCCATGACACGCTCGACCAGCATCTTCTTGATGGTGTCGCGGGGGTCTCTGCCCTCCGTAGCGATGTCTCGCATCCGGACCTGGGCCGTTTCCACGACTCGGCCGATGGACGAGAGCCCAACTTCTTCCTTGCTGCTGAAGTGGAGGTAGATAGTCCGCTTGCTGATCCCGGCTTCGCGGGCCAGGTCGTCCATGTTCGTCTTCCGGTAGCCAAAGCGCCCCATGAGGGAGTCCATGGCATCCAGAATCGCTTCTCTCGTATCCACCTTTACGGCTGTCGCGGACATGCCGTCATTATATGCACGATTTCACGATTATAGTTTCCGGTATACCGAAAGGCCTATGCCTTGGATCGCGGATGCTTCAATCCGAAAGGCCCAGCCCCGAGCCGCTGTTCGGGTTCAATCGGAAGCTCATGACCGATTCCAGTGGCTGGACCACGTCTGCCGAAGCTTGGATAGCCCGCATCGACACGTTCGACTTCTTGCGAGAGGTGCTGCTGGACGCGCCTATGTTGCGTCTGTGCGGGCCGGTTACCGGTCAAAGGGTCCTGGACATCGGTTGCGGGGAAGGACGCTTTTCTAGAATGTTGGCCGCAAAGGGAGCTGAGACGGTCGGCCTCGATCCCACGGCACCGCTACTGGACACCGCTAAAGCGCGGCATCCTGAAGGGACGTACGTGACCGGTTCTGGCGAAGACCTTCCATTCGAAGCTGCCTCCTTCGATACGGTTGTGTTCTATCTGACGCTGATCGACATCCCTGATTTCAGAAAGGCGATCGCGGAAGCGGCACGTGTGCTGAAGTCAGGCGGACGCCTAGTCATTGGCAACTTGGCCAGCCACGCATCCACTTCGCCAAACGGCTGGGTGCGAGACGAGAATGGAAACGAGCTGTACTTTCCGATCGACAACTACATGGATGAGCTAGCTATGGAGGTCGAGTGGGCGGGCATCAAGATCATCAACTACCACCGGCCGCTGAGCGCGTACATGGATGCGTTCCTGTCCAACGGCTTGATCCTGCGCGAATATATCGAGCCCGTACCGACAGCGGATCAAATTCGCGATAACCCGAGCTGGGCACACAACCGGCGAGTGCCGTACGCCGTAGCTATGCTGTGGGAGAAGCCTAACAAAGTGGCAGAACGCAAGCCGATCAAGACCGTTGCCCAGCGAGAGACGCGATGCGCCATCGTGAGCGAAACCGTGTACCCGTCGCACTTCCGCATGCCGAGGCATGGCCACGAGCCCGCCTACATTTCGATGGTGCTTGCCGGAGGCTTTGAAGAATCTCTCGGGGCAGCCTATCAGGACGTCGATGCCCCCACAGTTCTATTCCGTCCGCAGGAAGCACAACATGCGGTGCGTTTCGGAGCCGTTCGCACCCGCATTCTGAGCGTGCAACTTGATCCGTCGGTGGCCGCGATGGCGCGGTCGGCGAACATCCCAATCAACCAACCCGCGCAACTGACTGGCGCTCGGACGAGCTGGCTCGTCGCGAGGCTGTACGAGGAATTTCGCCGCAAGGACCCGATCGCCGACCTTGCTATCGATGCGCTGATTCTGGAGATGCTGGTGGAGCTTGGCCGAGCGAAGCCGGAGTCGATTCCCGAAGGAAGGCTTAAGCGCCTGGAAGAGATCCTGCGGGCGAGGCTCCATGAGAAGCCGAGCCTGGATGAGCTTGCGCGCGAGCTAGGCATGCATCCGGTTTCGGTGGCGCGCGCATTTCGGCGATCCCGTGGGTGCACCATCGGCTCCTACGTGCGGCGGCTCCGGCTGGAGAAAGCGACAAAGATGCTGGCCAATGGAGATTTGAGCCTTGCCGAGATCGCTGGAGACTTAGGCTTCTCGGACCAGGCGCATTTCTCCCGCACGTTCAAGGCTGAGACGGGACTCACTCCGGGACAATGCCGAAGAGCCTATCTTCGGGGCTAATTCTGTTCTAAGGCTAGCTTTATTCAAGACGCGGCGTCATTGCTCGGGCATGATCTGGCCCGTGAGAGCAGCTCTTTTCGTATGTGCCATGGCGATGTTCGGCGTCGCCCAAGCCGACATTCATCCGCCCATGCTCGTGACCGAGGTTGCGGCCAATCGAGACACCGTCATGTTCGTTTGGGCCGGCCAGCTTTGGTCGGTTCCGTCTTCGGGCGGGCCCGCGCATCGGGTGTTCGATCAACCCGCGGAGTTCCGCAATCCGTGCTTCTCGCCCGACGGCACACAGCTCGCCTTCGGCAAATTGCAAGGCGGCGACGTGGACCTCTACGTGATGCCTGCGGCGGGCGGCGAGCCAAAACAGGTGACGGACCACCCAAAGTCGGATCTGATGCGATCTTGGGCACCTGACGGCGATCTGATCTTCCTGAGCGCCCGTGAGAGGGACGGAGCGGGCGAGCTTTACAAGCAGGGTCTGGACGATCCGATACCGATGCGCTTCCCAATTCCAATCGCATCCCAAGGCTCGATGTCGCCCGATGGGTCCCGACTGGCCTATGTGCCCTCGACGTTCTTTGGGTCGTTGATATCCCGGCGCGCCTATCGCGGCGGCCAAACAGGAGTGATCCACATCCTGGACCTCAAGACCCTTGGGACGTCGAAGATCACGAAGGACGATCACAACTCCGTGTATCCGATGTGGGTCGGCGATCGGATCTACTACCTGTCCGATAGCAGAGGCAGCTTCAATCTCGCGGTTTACGATCTGAAGTCGAAGCGATCTGCCGAGCTGACCGACTTCGTGATGAAAGGCATTGTTTACGCTGCGTACAGCTCGGGTCAGGTTGCGTACGTTCGGGACGGGCACGTGTTTCTCTACAACGTCGACACGCGAAAGATATCGGAAGTGCCGATCACGATCAAAGACGAGGACTTGAAGGCGCCGGTCGATGAGCGAGCCGCGCGTCAGGTGGCCATCGCCCCGTTTTTGCAGTGGGCGGGGCTCTCGCCTGATGGCAAAAGGGTCGTGATAGAGTCGCGCGGCGACATTTGGCTCAAGCCGGTTGGCGGCGTGGGCGAAAACTTGACCAAGACGCCCGCCATCGCCGAGCGAACCCCGGCGATCTCACCAGACGGAAAGACGGTGGCGTATTTCACAGATGCATCTGGCGAGTATCAACTGGCATTTCGCGATCTGGCGACCGGCGAAACCCGGCAAGTCGCTATCGAGGAGAAGCCGACCTACTATCGAGAGCTCACGTGGTCGCAAGATTCCAAGCGCGTGGCTTTCTCCGATCTGCGGCTGAATTTGTGGAGCGTGGAGGCGGCCACCGGGCGTGTTCAGAAAGCGGACTCCTCACCTTTTCTCGCCCAAGAGTTTTGGCATCCAGCGTGGGATCAAGCCGGGCGGTTGGTTTACTCCAAAGCGCATGGAAACGGGGTCCGCACTCTCTATTCCTGGGATCCGACCAGCGGCCGCCCATCGGTGTTGACCGATGGCTACACGCCCGCTGAATACCCGGCAGTCGACGGCGCGGACCAACTGAGATATGTTGCCAGCGCCTCCGTGCTCCAAGCGCCTGCGATGAACGTATGGGCCCTGCAGTCGAGCATCTTCTCCGAGCCCTTAGTGGCGAAGCAGATCGCATCTTTGGGAGTGGAAGGCCCCGCATTGTTCAGCCCCACGCAGAAGGACATCATCGACCTCAAGGCAGGCAAGGCCGGCGTGCTGTTCGCGATGACTCAGAACTGGGGCGAGACGCCTGGCGATGCAAACGGCTCGACAGCCATGCTCTATCGCATCGATGCGAAGGGTCGGACCTGGGACAAGCTGGCGAGCGACATAGACGGCTTTGAAGTCTCGGCCGATGGATCGACACTGCTCTACACCGACACAAACGCGAACATTTGGGTTCTCCCCGCCGATACCGCTGCTCCAGAGGGAGATAAGAGCTCGGCCGCCGTTAAGGTCGACCTCGGCCAGGACAAAGTAGACGTCGATCCCTCCGCCGAATGGCGAGAGCTATATCAGGACGCATTCCACATGATGCGCGACCGCTTCTACGACGCGAACCATCATGGCCAAAACATCGACGCGCTGCAGCGTCACTACGCGGAGTATCTGCCGAGCATTACGCGCCGCTCCGATCTGAACACGCTTCTCCTCCTCGCTTTTGGCGAGGTATCGATTAGCCATCTGCGTATGGGCGGAGGCGACAGCCCTCGGCCCTCGGGTGGCGCTCCTCAAGCCGGCTTGCTCGGGGCGGATTGGACAATCGAGAACGGCCGATATCGCGTAGCGAAGATCCATCGACAGTCGGACGTCTTGGTCTACTCGCCGCTGGTTCGTCCGATCCTGCCCGACGCCGTTTCGATCGGCTCTTACTTGATGGAAGTCGATGGGCAAGCGGTAACGGCTGACAAGAGCCTCAACTCCTATTTCCGAGGAAAAGCGGGAAGAGCGACGAGCCTTAAATTCAGTCCATCCTCTGATGGAGCGAATGCGTTTGAAGTGACGGCCACGCCGGTTCCTGGCGAGAACACATTGCGCATGCTCGCGTGGGCGGAGGAGAATCGCCGTAAGGTGGAGCAGATGACCGGCGGACGGATCGGCTATGTGTACATCCCCGGCTACGACTTCAGGGGATACGCGAACTTCGCGCGAGCGCTCTTTGCGGCAAAGGGCAAAGACGCGCTGGTGATCGACCAGCGATTCAACGGCGGCGGAATTACATCGGACTCGATGATCCAGGCATTGCTCGGAAAGCCGATCCTCGCTTACGAGTACCCGTACGGGAACGACTTCACGGTGCCTGCCGCGTACGTGGATGGCCCGAAGGTGTTGATCATCAACGACTGGAACGGTTCGGCGGCCGAGACGTTTGGCTTGATGTTCAAGAACGCCAAGTTAGGAACCGTCGTGGGCACGCGCACCTATGGCGCGGGCATCGGGGGCGGCCTCACCGGTGCGCAGCTCATCGACGGCGGCTCCATTACGATCCCGAACCGCGCGTCCTACAATCCGCTGACCGGGAGCTGGGAGATCGAAAACGACGGTGTTCGCCCCGACGTGGAGGTCGAGTGGACGCCGAAGGACTACGCGGCCGGCCGGGACACTCAATTGGAGGCAGCGGTGAAGATCGCATTGGAGCAGGCTCGAACATGGAAGAAGACCCCTTGGAAGCGCCCGAAGCCGCCTGTTCACCCGGGAGGCACGCCGCCCAAGGGGTGATTTCGCCGTTTCGGTCCTCAAAACCCGTCTACTTCATGCGCCCGGCCCGTTTGCATGCCGGCCGGCGTTCTGATACTGTAAGGACTGGTTTAATTCGAGGACTCCCATGAGCGCAACGACCATTTCCGTTCCGATAGTCATTCCCGCCCTGTACGCCGTGCCTGCTCTCGCTGCCGCGGGTGCAGCGACGGCCGGCATAGGGATGGCTGCGGCGGCTTACTACACATCCAAGAAGCTGAAGGCTGACTATCAGTGCGCCCTGGCGGAGTTCTCTGCGCGCGCGACGGCGGCGTCCCACGAACGCACCGCATGGTCGGCGAAGCAAGAAGGCAAAATGGCCCGAGCGGCGGAGCTTGCCGAGCTGGTGGCCGGTAAGTCGTCGGCGGAAGCCAGCGTGGTGTTCCTCCAAGCCTCCATCGCGGAAGCCCTCAAGTGGAGCGACAAGCCTGCGACGGCCGACCTTCATGCCCGCGCGGGCGAGCTCATGGATAAGCTCGAAGCCGCGGAGAAGCCGGACGAGCTTGCCGAAGAAGTGCTCAAGCTCACCGCCGAACTTCACGCGCGATTAAGCGAGCTTGCCGCAACCGAAGAACATGCGCCGGCGATCGGCGAAGTGTTTGCTTCCGTGCGAGCTGAGATCGAATCCATCCGAGGCGCGGAAAAAGAAGACCTGCTTGCGCAGCTTTCAAGGTTGGAAGAGCTCTCGGCCGCCGAGAAATCGGTTGCGTTGCAAGGCTTGGACAACGTTCGCATGAAGGCCACGCGATTGATCGAAGCCGACCTCAAGCGCGACCGCGATCGCGTGCGGCGCAGAGAGCTTGCTGCCGAGAGCGTCGCCATGTTGCAAGCCGTCTCGCAGGTGCCGAACGCGCCCGAAGCCGGTGAGGCGATGGCCACGCTCGAGCGCATCAGCGCCGCATTCGCCGCACCTGAACCCCCAACGCTCGTCGCGCTTGAATCCTTCCATGCAAAAGCGAAGACGTTGTTCGACACCTGCGACACAAGACTCGATCTCGCGACCAGATCCGCGGTTGTTACGGACAGCGTGGCGGAGACCCTCATGGAGATGGGCTACAAAGTCTCGCAAGTTCCGTCCGAGAACTCGACCGGATGCCTCGTGCCGGTAAACGAGAGCACGGGCATGGTGGTCAGCGTGGACCAAGCGGGCCAGCTTAGGACAGAGATGGTAGCGTTCGACCAGGGGGCCATCCATCCGGACGGAGCCACCCAAGACAAGGTCTGCAGCATCGTGGACGACATCCTCGCCGGTCTTCGCAAGCGAGACATCGAGGTCAAGGAGAAGTCGCGCAAGATGGTGAAGACGCACGAGGCGATCCGCGTGGTCGAGCGACCCGAGGAGGCGCAAACACCTGTTGGAGCCGCGAAGCCTAAGGAGAGAGTCGTCACGTGAGCAACCCGGACGCGCGGCCGCGCTGGCTGAGGGAGCTCGACCGCCTCAGCACGGTCAAGTCTCAGATCCTGCTTTACGGGAATACGAAGGACTCGCTGCTCTACCCGGCGGACGAAGAGAATTGGGAAGCGGGGCCTCTGCGCGAAGCTCTCTTCGCGTTCTATAAGAATCTCGGCTACAAGATCGTCGCATCCTACGACATTGCTGACGGCATGGTGTTCGCCGACGGCATGCCAGGTGGCGACGGAAGCATGAGCAAGGCGTTTTCCGAGGCCGTGAGCGAGGTCAAGAAGACCCAGCACAAAGTGGATGGGCCTTCGGCGAGAAAGACTACCGACCCGCTCGTCCACGCCATTGAGGAGATGCGGCTATGCGTGAGCAATCGCACCCATCCCACAGTGCTGATTTTCAACAACAGCTCACAGAGCTTTGCCAAACCCGACCTGTTGAGCCCGGATGAACGGCAGGCTCTGATGGGTCTGATCAAGGCGTCGCAGGAGAGCCGCCGCGTCGCCGATTCGACCGGCACGAAGCTGCTGCAGAATTTGCTTGTGGTCGTCTGCGACAAGCTGGCCGATCTGCCCACGTGGATATTCCTTGGCAACCCGTACACGGGCAGCATCGAGATCGAGCTCCCACGTTCCGCGGACCGCGAGAAGTTCTTCGAGCTCTATCTCGGCGGGCTCGAGGGGCTGGACACCAAGCTCCTGCTGGAGCTCACGGATGGCATGTCCTATCGCGACCTCATGGGGATCCGTGCGATTGCGCAGCGTCCAGAAGCGCCGCATGGAGCCAAGAAGCTCATCGACTATTTCAAGTTCGGAGTGCAGGAAAGCCAGTGGGAAAGTCTGAAGCTCAAGGATCTTGCCAACGCCGAAGAAGTGCTTGGCTCGCGGGTTCTTGGACAGCCTGCGGCTGTGAACGCGGCGTGCGACATGCTTCGGCGGGCGCGACTTCACTTGTCGGGTGCGCAGCACTCTAGCCCGACAAAGCCTAGGGGCGTGCTGTTCTTTGCCGGGCCGACAGGCGTGGGCAAAACGGAGCTTGCCAAGTCGATCGCCAATCTTGTGTTCGGTACGGACGAGGCATGTGCGCGCTTCGATATGAGCGAGTACGGCGTGCAACACTCCGACCAACGGTTGTTGGGCGCGCCTCCCGGCTATGTCGGCTACGAAGCAGGTGGACAGCTCACGAATAGGGTGAGGTCCAACCCGTTCTCCGTTCTGCTGTTC
>JAXDKF010000104.1:0-9864 GCA_034667265.1 Fimbriimonadaceae bacterium | reverse complement strand
GGTTACTTGGCAGGTCCTCTGCGCGGGGATTTTTTGGCTTTGGCGGTCGTTTCCGTTTTGGCATCAGGCTTCCACGTCGGCGGCAGGCATCTTGCCAACAAGTTCATTGTACGTGAGCCTTTTGCCTGAAACGAGTTTCAAGGCTTTCTCGAATCGGCCAGCGTCCGTATCCTTGCGCTCGTTGAACCGAAACACCTGCTCGTCAACATAGCGGGACAAGTGGTAAGGCTCTACGCTGACGTAGGTTCCGCGCAAACCGCGCTTGAGAAGCGACCAGAAGTTCTCAATGGTGTTCGTGTGGACTCTCTCGTTTACATAACCAACCGTGTGGTCAATGATGTGGTGGTCAAACTTGCGACCGAGAAGCGCGTACGCTTTGAACTCGTCAGTGTAAACCGTAGCGGTCGGAGCCACGTACCGTTCGATGTTTCCGCGAAGCGTCGGCCCCTCTAGATTCGGGACGGTGGTGGCAACGACGTTTCCGCCTCTTTCGATCAAACCGTGAACCGCTGCCTTATCCTGAGAGCCGCGTCCTTTGCCGACGCGCTGCCACTTGTGCTGATTCCGCGCTTTGCCGCCTATGAATGTTTCGTCGGCTTCGACTTCGCCGTTGAGACTGTCAACGTCCGGCAAACCGAAAGCGTGGCGGATGCGATGCAGGACGTACCACGTCGTCTTTTGTGAGAGCCCTAGACCGCGCTCCAATTCGTGAGAGCTGATACCGTTCTTTGCGTTGCAGAGAAGCCACACGGCGGGAAGCCACTTAGAAAGCGGGATCGGAGAATCCTCAAAGATGGTGCCGACTTTTATAGAGAACTGCTTGTGGCATTCGGGGTTCTTGCATTTCCAAACGCGGCGACTGGCTAGATAATAGTGCTCGGTCTGTCCGCACTTCGGGCATGGGATAACTCCATCGGGGAAGCGGATTGCTGCCAGAGTCTTCACGCAAACATCCTCGTCGGCAAAGTAGATAATGGCTTCCTGTAGAGTCTTCGGTCCTGCTGTCTTCACACTCCTATTATAGCTTCGTTTTGGTGAGTCTATCGTCTAAGTGAGGCTGGTATTGTTACCTGATAAATGCAAAGGACCGCCGCGTTCCAAGACGACGGTCCAATTATGTTGACGACTCAAGGCCCGGACCAGGCGGTGACTGATCCGTGTAAGTGTGGCGGGGCGCGACACTTATAGCTGAGACGATCCGTAACGCCCGAACGGTGTTACGGAAAAGTGGACAAATTGTGGAATCGAAATCTTTTTGGTTTAAGGCACGTTTGCCATGCCTTCCCCGTCCTGATTGATGGAAGTCGAGATAACGCGTTCCAAAACCGCATTGGCGTTGCTCTTCTTTTGTTGACCGCTCAGGGGCGAGAGTAAATCTCCCAACCCCTTAGCAGCCAAACGAACAGTTTGGGTTGAGCGCCCCTCTGTCAGTTGCTACGTGGTTTTGTTTGCCACAAGCTCTGCCAGAAACCTCACCTCAATCCGGGGTCTGCAAGGTAGAGCTTCATGTGCCACACGGCAGGCCCCGGCCCATTCGTCGTGATACGGACGGGTCGCACCGTCCTAGGTGTTCAAGGTCCTAAGAAAAACCAGGACCAGAGGAGTAAAGAAATTGGGCGTTAAATATGTCGGACGTGATCCAAAGATCGCAATCGCGGCGGCAGCAATGGCCGCAAGCGACAATGCTAAAGCCAAGGTCTCACTTGAGCTACCCGTAAAAGTCGTATTCATTGAACGCGTCAAAGAAGGAGAGGGTCCAGCAAAGACTTGGGCCGCCGCCAACTTGCCCTTCATGCCGGAGAAAGATATGGTCTTTCGATTCCAGCCAGAAGGGCCCGAGTATCAAATCGTGTCCATTGTCTTCTCTTTAGACCCGGATTGCGTCATAGCTGAAGTTCGCGCCCATCCACACAAGGTTGAAATGAAGTGGGTGGCACTTTAGGTCCCCTTAAACCACATTCCCGAACCGCTGTCTTTGTAAGCGACCTGCCCCACCTCTAACATGGCAGCGGTTTCTACAGCTTCGCGCAAATCGTCACCGGTTATGGTTAGCGAGCTTTCCCCAGTCGGCACCAAAATGCGGCATTCGATTCCGCGCAACGCGTAGCGTAGAAGCACAAAGCACCGGCGCAGTGCCCTCAGAAAAAGCCCCATCCGGGTAGGGTGATTATCTTGGTGAGCCAAGTTAGTTATCCCCAATGGTAAATGGTCCGGAACCCCGGACGCCGATCTAGTTGGTCGTTCAGGCGATTTACGTCTGTGCGCCGTCCGTAGGACTGTGCCGCCAGCCGGGATGTAACTCTGTGACGGCTCCGCACGTTGAGGAATAAGGTAACCGCTGGAAAGCGATGTCAGAAGCGCCGCCAATCTTAGATCCGCCCCAACCGCCTCCGATCGGCCCCGATCCTCACAATCATGAGGAGAAGCCGACCCCGTCCTGGGCGAAGAAGCTTGGCCCGCTGGGCACGTTCCTGCTCGTCGTGGCGGCCAAGGCCAAGACGGTCTTCGCCTTCCTGCTGCCGGCGCTGAAGTTTCTCAAGCTGGGCAAAGTGCTCCTTACCAGCAGCACGATGCTGCTCAGCATTGTCGTGTACTCCGCGCTGTTCGGCTGGAAGTTCGCGGTGGGATTCGTGGTGTGTATTTTCGTGCACGAGATGGGCCACGTGCTCGCGGCCAAGTATTACGGGATCCCCGTCTCGGCGCCCGTCTTCATTCCGCTTTTCGGCGCCCTGATTCTGCAGAAGAGGTCCGCAAAGTCCGCCTGGATCGAGGCGGTGATCGGAATCGGAGGGCCACTGGCCGGCACGGTTTCGGCGCTCGCGTGTTGGGCCATCTTCCAAACGACCGGCAATGTACTGTTCCTCGGCTTGGCCTACACGGCGTTCTTCCTTAACCTGTTCAACATGACTCCGATCTTCCCGCTCGATGGCGGCTGGATCGTAGGCGCGATCTCGCCGTACCTCTGGGCGGTCGGACTGGTTTTGATGCTGGCCATGTTGTTCACGGGACACATGACCAACCCGATGATCATCGTATTGATCCTGATGTCTTTGCCTCGGGTGTGGGCTGCGCTGAAGCGTGGCACCGCGGACCCTGAAGGTGGAGAGCAGACCACGCCGACCCAGAAGTGGACGATGGGCTTTGCCTACGTAGGCCTTTGCGCGTTCCTGCTCTGGGGCATGGCGATCACGCACGATATCGGGACGCAAGAGCTCCGGCCACGCGGCACTCAGGTCGCGGCTTTGCGCTAAACACTCGGCTCAAATGTGTTCGGCCGTTCAACTTAACGCTCAAGGCTCAACGCTTAGTGCTCTTCGCCTTCTTCGCAGTGATCATCTCGTAGCTCTCGTCGATGAGATCGAGAGCTAGGTCGAGCGTAGCTTTGTCCTTGGGATCGATCCTCACCCAGCCGAACCGCCCGACGTACGCCGCGACGCTGATATTGGGATGCTGGATGAGCGCGGATTGCTTGTCGGGCGTGCTCTTGACCGTGATCGCGTCGCCACCCCACATGGCGAAGATCTTGCCTCGTACCTTCCAAGCTTTGTCATCGGGCCACGGCTCATCTTCGGTCGCACCCTCTTTGGCCAGGCAGTGCGCGCGGACCCTGTCAATAGTAGCCTTCATCTCCATCGCTCCACGTTTAAGACTCGCGAATCGTCCTCACCATCCTCCATAGTAAGGCCGTGGCACAGCAGAAGGAGTCCCTTGTGGGTCGCGTGCGGCACCTCGGCATCCATTCGGTCTCGCTCGTCGACCTTTGCGCGATCGGGTTCTCGCGTCGGGAGGAGGATGCGAACACCGGCCATGAGATGGGGCAGAGGATCGCTAAACGCCTCGAGAGCATCATGGCCGCCAGCCACCTTCCTTACGAAGTGATCCAAGACACCAGCGGCCTCCAGGACTTCGAGGCCCTGCGCTGCCTAACGCTTATCGAGATCGGCCGTCGCTCCGCCCTAGCGGGCAAAGGCGACGTCGAAGAAATCGAGGGCCCCGGCGACGTCCTCATCATCCTGGATCATTTGATGCACGAGAAGCGCGAGCACTTCTATGCGATCCTGCTGGACTCCGCGAGTCATGTTATGCGCAAGGCGCTCATCCACATCGGCACTTTGACCATGAGTATCGTCGGCCCACGGGAGGTTTACCGAGAGGCAGTGCGGGATGGCGCGTCCAGCATCATCGTGGCCCACAACCACCCCAGTGGGGACCCTACGCCGAGCCCGGAAGACATCGAAATCACCAAGCACCTGGTGCAAGCTGGCAAACTGATGGACATTCCGGTGCTGGACCACGTGATCATCGGCCACCGGGACTATCGGAGCTTGAACGAAATGGGGCTGATGTGAGCAGTAACTGGGACCAGATCGTGGCTGCCATGCGTGAGCGCGCACAAGGCATGCACCAGGGCAGGGAAGCCGGCCTTCAGAAATGCCGCGCCTTGATCCAGACATCCAGCAAGTGCATCCGGCACGTGCATCGTCACCAGTTTCCGGAAGCCGACGCTCTGCTTGTGGACGCGAAGAAGCTGGCGAAAGAGGCAAGGGAAGCGCTCGCTCCCTATCCGGAGCTGTACCACGCGGGGTTTCTACACGACGCTGAAAAGGAGATGGTGGAAGCGGCCGGTGTTCTCGCGATCGTCCGAGGCGAGCTCTATCCCACCGCGGACGAGCTGGGCGTCGCTACCATGGCTTACTTGAACGGCATGGGAGAAGCGGCCAGCGAGGTGCGCCGCTTTGCGCTGGATGAGATGCGCAAGGGCCTGCTCGAGGAAGCGGAGCGCATCCTTGGCCTCATGGAAGGGATTTACGACGAGCTGATCTCGTTCGACTACCCCGACGGCATGACTGGCGGCCTGCGCCGCACTTGCGATGCGCTCCGCCCTGTGATCGAGCGCACGCGCAGCGATCTCACCGCGAGCGTCACTCAACACGCCCTAGTGAAAGAGCTAAGAGAGACGAGGGAAAGGCTGGAATCAGGCGAGCGCAGGCCCACTTGATCAACCTGTTGCCCTTCGGCAACTAAGTCGCGCATATAGGTTGCCACCCGGCCCTCTTCATCCGTAGGAACGCGGGGTTTTTGGGATGCGCCTTGGGCGGCATAGGTCTTGAATCGAAGACCGTCCAACAGCTCGCACTTGCCCACGAGAGCTGAAAGGTCCCTGAAAATGAACTCTCGAACTCATAAAGGATTTACGCTAGTCGAGATCATGATTGTGGTCATGATCATCTCGATCCTGCTCGGAATCGCGATGCCCAATTTTCTTCGGAGTCGCGCCCTGGCCAAAGGCCGGAGCTGCGCGGCAAATCTCAGGCAGATCAACGCAGCCAAGGAGCAGCTCGCGATGGCCGGTTCGCTTCAAGAGGGCGATTCGATTGCCTCGAAAGACCTCATGCCCTACCTGCACGACAAGAACTTTCCTTCTTGCGCGTCGGGCGGTCTCTACACGGTCGGCACAGTGGGCCAGAACCCCATTTGCTCGATCGGCACCAGCTCAAACCCGCCCCACGTTCTCAGCCCAACGTCCTAGGCTGACGAGCGTGGCCCCTATTCGGCCCGTAGCGCAACGACTGGATCACGCCGGGCGGCGTTCAAGGCGGGGAGCACTCCAAAGAGTGTTCCCACGCCTATACAGATCCCGAAGCTGAGCGCTACGACCCCCGGGGTAATGACCGGATGGATCTTTGTGTAATGGATGAACGCTTGACACACGATCCAACTGAGGATCAGCCCAGCCAGCCCGCCGAAGGCGCCCATAGTGGCGGCCTCGGTCACGAATTGAAGGAAGATGTCCGACCTTCGTGCGCCAACCGCCTTCCGTATTCCGATCTCCCGGGCACGCTCGTTCACGGACATGGTCATGACAGCCATGATTCCGACCCCGCCGACGAAGAGAGCGATGGAAGTGAGCCCGGAGAGCAGCCAGGTTAAGATGCTCATCACCTTGTAGACCAGGCCGAGAAGGTCTTCCTGCGTCAACACGGAATACTGCTGCCGATCCAGGTCTTGGCCGAGCAAGTCGTCGATTCTCTTGACTAGCGCCTTCGGCTCGACGTCCGGCGCGGTTTGGATCATGATCCGGTGCGTTTGCAGATTGGGGATCTCACGCTTCAGAGCATGGTAGGGAAAATAGACGACGTTCTCAAAGCCTCCCATGGAAAGCAGGCTTTGACTGCTCTTCTTGTCCTGCGTGACTCCCACGATCGTGTATGGCCGCTTGTTGTAGAAGACCTTCTGCCCGATCGCATTCTCCTTTCCGAAAAGAGACTCCTTTGCGATCGAGCCGACAACGCAGACGTCCGACTGCTCTTCGTTCCAGTCGAACGTCCGGCCTGCTTGCATCTGCACGGGGCGGATCTGGAACCAGTCCGGAGTGGTCGCGATCGTGATCGGAAAGGCTTCCTTCTTGTCCCTTCTGATGCCACCGCCTGCGAAGGTAAGCGGGGTCGCGCGAACAACACCCGGCACGGTCCGTACGCGCTCCGCCTCCTTCTCGTTCAAGAAGCTGATCCCCGCCAGGTTTGGATTGAACATCAGGTCACTCGGCTCGATCCTCCCGGGCAAGACCACGATGAGATTGACCCCTAGCCCGCGCACCTCCTGCGTGATGTCTTCCCGAACGCCAAGCGCAATGCTGATGAGCAGTACGATCGCGACCGACGCAACCGTGACACCCACAACGCTCAGCAGCGTCCGTTGCCACTGCTCGAGCAGGCTGCGGATTGCGGACCTTATGTTGACCGCAACGCGGCTCGATGCACCGCGGGCATGTGTTCGAGGTTCCAAAGAATGCTCCAGGTCAGACGACCTGAGGAGATTCTAGACCGGTGGGGTTTTCACGGCCGCCAGTCTTTTGCCGAGCCTGAATCAGCTTTCTAGCCACTTTGTCGACCACATTCGTGAGAACTACTTCGCCCGACTTGAACATGAACTCCAGTTCCAGCTCGGCAGGGCCGTTCTTCGGCGCTTCGACGTAAAGCGGTCCGGGACCGAAGACGGTGAGGCGCAGGGGGTTCAGGTCCTCGATCACGCCGTTCGGGCCGGGACGAAGACCGGCGGGCTGAGCAACTCCGTTGACGTACCAGGTCGCCTTGCGAATCCAGATCTGACAAGGTCCTTGGTAGGGATCGATTTGAACGGTAGCCCCAGGGGGCGCGGGGATCGCGGTCCGGGTTGTCTGCCAGCTTCCAGTCGGGCTATACCGCTCCAGAACCTGCACCGGGCGCTCTCCCTCCTTCCAGGAGAAGTACATCTGGCCTGCGGGCAACTGAATAGGCTTCGCCATCTTGCTCGTGAGCGACCACAGCTTATACAGATCGTTCGTCTCGCTATCGAACTTGCCTGCGTTAAGACCGTCGGGATCTTGCGACGCCCTAATGGCGAGATCGTACGTTCTACCCACGATGACGGGCCAATCGCGGAGGTCCTCGGCTGAAAACCGGCTGTGGCTCCATTCGGGCTTAACCGATCCGATGGCAGCGTCTAGCTCCTCTTTGGAGGGCTCCCAATCCACAAGCCTATCGACTAGCGGCGGAAGATAGGACTCGGGGCTCTTCAGATAGTCCTCATACACGAGCACCTGCCGAAGGGCTCCTTGTGTCTCTCGTAGAGCGGAAAGTGTGAAGTGCACCCAAAGGCCAACCGTTCGCTCTACCAGCGGCGGCTCCATGGCTAAGCGGCCAAAGCTCTGGGGCTTGTTATAGAACGCAAGCATTCGCGATCTCTGAGAAGCGCCAACGGCCAACGGATGTCTTACGGTTATTGGGTAGCGGGGCGATGTGACGCTTTCCGCGGCCAGGGCTTCTTTGTAGAGCGGCATCAGGATGGACGTAGCCGGTTCTTTCCAACCCCATTTTCGCCGTCCCGAGTAATGCCTCCTCAATAGATCCCGGATGTCCTCTACCATCTCTTTCGTGCCCGGCATGTCGCGCCAATCGACGGGGAGCTGATCCGCCTGGAAGTAGCTCATCCCAAAGCCGATGAGGCATTGCGCGTTCAGGCTTTGCATTTCCTGGAGCTCCCAGTAGCCCCCGGGGTTGAACTCGTTGGCGGGTTCGAAGTCTTCTTCGGCGCCTAGGTAGACGCCGAGATGCGAGAACGCGGTGGCAAGGCAAGACGTGCCGCCGCGGAACGTTCCAAGAATGATGATAGGATCAGGGCTAAGAGACATGCTCAAGACGCCGACAAGGATGCCGGTCAAAGGGAATACGAAATATCGAAGCGACAGTTCAGCAAATTTTGCTAGTGGACAATAAATATTAATAATCCATTGTCTACTTGGTTTTTTACAGCTTTGCGATACGAGCGGGATCTGTGCTCCGGCGCGCGAGCCTGGAGCTCTTGCCGCTCGGTCGCTGGTGAAAACGTGAGGGGAACTCGCGGGGCGAAATTCATGCGAGGTGTTTCACAGGGAATCGCGTTTCAACGATCGTTGCAGATGCGATACGGTGAGATTGCTTCCACGGGAAACGTTGAGGCGGCTCACAAAGCTAGGAGCCACAAATCGCTTCGTTCTTGCCGGCAAGCGACACATAGGGATATCACGCCTACGGTAGAGCGGTAGGCCTGGAAAGACACCAGGAAGCCAAGCGGCCAAGCGCGGACGGTACCCAGACCGTCACTCCCAGATTCCTAATCCCCCGTACTGGCCTCGCAAGAGGCGGGAGGGCAAAGGAGACTCGATTCGTGGGTAACGGCAGACCTGGGCCAACTCGAGCAAGCTTCACCCTTTGCATTTGCAGAACGCGAAAACCTGATAGGAAACGGTGTTTCTAATCTGCTTCCTCTTACCGTGTGTAGGGGGAAGTGCGCCCGCTCCTCCCTTCCTGGGCCGGTGTTCCTCTTTGGCGACACCTCCAAACACCACCCAAACGAAGGGAAAGAGGAGAAGAAGGGAGGAAAAATCAAAAGTGGGGGTGTGCCGTTTTCGGAAGAACTCGGAACGCGGGGCTCGGATCAGTAATCACTGATCACTGATGGTGACAGATCGCATCCTGATCTCGCATCTTGCATCTTGAGCCTGGGAACGACAAAGCGCGAGCAAGCTCGCGCAACTCCCAAATAGAGCCGTGTTGCTGTTGCAATAACCGAACAGACTCGAGTGTGCCTGTTTATTGCATCTTGCATTCTGATCCTGGATCTAGATCGCGCATCGTGAAATGTTGCGCGGCTGAGAGGACTCGAACCTCCGACTTCTTCCTTCGGAGGGAAGCGCTCTATCCACTGAGCTACAGCCGCAGGGAAAGCTCAGAGTACCTAGAAAAAGGAAGAACGGCGGCTTCCGATTGGAAGCCGCCGTTCAGACTCTGTAATCCGATTTTCTCGAGAGAGAATCGAATATTAGACCGACTTACGCACCGTAGTAGTTTTCGGTCAGGTTCCAGAGATAAGGAACCTTGTTGGTGATGTTCGCGCCGCCGCCGAATGCCGTCGAGCCGCCGTCCTGAGGGGTAGCGGTGAGGTAGTCGGTTCCAGCTGCGAGAGCAGCATCCTTCATGTACTTGACGTGGCCATCGAGGAACGTGGCGTTGGCGCCATCGTTGTAGCCGATGTACACCGAGTTCGTGTTCTTCTGTCGACCTGCGAGTGAAGGCAGGTAGTCGCCGCACCAGTCGCCTGAGCAGTCCGTACCAGCCCAGAAGATGACATAAGGAACGGTGGAGGCTACGAGCGCGTTCCAGAGACCAGGCGCGTTAACGCCGAAGAAGCCTCGGGTCGTGTCGAGCACGCCAACCGTGTCCGTAGCCGTGGTGGGAACGAAGCCTCTCTGAGACTCCGTGTAGAAGACCGTGCCCGAAGGATCGTCAGCCTCGGTGAACGTGTGCGACTCGCCGGACATGAAGTCCGTCGGAGTGGCATCGCTCA
>JAXDKF010000103.1:0-10184 GCA_034667265.1 Fimbriimonadaceae bacterium | reverse complement strand
GGACGAGGGCGTTGTCGGCCGAAAGAAGCGCCTCGAGGATGACGAGGACGCCGATGGTTCCTAGGTCGCCGGTGTGGACCCGCTGCCCCAAGAATTCGGCGAAAAGGGTTTGGCCAAGGAAAAACATGCCTTTTGAGTCCCCCATTCTGGCATCATGCGGACCATCATCAGTGTCAACAGGCCAGCATTAAATGCCAAAATGCAGGCGTAGAAATGAGGAGAAATATTCCTCCTATAGGTTCCTAGTAACAATGCCAACTTACGTTTACGAGTGCTCAAGCTGCAATAATCAATTCGAAGTCGAACAACGCATGACCGAAGATCCATTGAATTCGTGCGAGTGCGGCGCCTCAGGCACCGTTAAGCGCGTGATACAGCCGGTCGGTGTAATGTTTAAAGGATCGGGCTTCCATATCAACGACTATTCGGCTTCAAAGCCCACGGACAGCGAAAGCAAGAACGAGGTTAAGACTGAAACCACAACAGAAAGCAAAGGCGGCGGCGAAACAAGCACCGGCCCGGGCAGCGAAGGCGGCGCCGGCACAACAAGCAGCAGCTCGGCTAGCGAAAGCAGCGCCAGCGAAAAAGGCTCCAGCTAAGGCTGCAAAGGCTGCCCCACCGGCCAAGAAACCCGCGCCGTCGACCAAGGTCGTTGCAAAGGCTAAGCAACCCGTCGCAAAGCCAAAAGCGCCCGCGCCAAAGGCCAAAGCCGAAGTAGCGAAGCCCAAGGCAGCTCCCGCGAAGGCGAAAGTGGAGGTAGCAAAGCCCAAGCCACCCGTTGCCAAGGAGCAACCAGCAAAGCCCAAGGAGCCGGTAAATGCCAAAGAGCCGGTGGCGGCAAAAGAGCCTGTCGCAAAGACCAAAGCTCCAGAAGTGAAGGCTCAAGAGCCCGTCGCCAAGCCCAAAGATATCCCCAGTAAGATTACTGAGACCGAAGGTAAAATCACTCCTCAGGCGCCGGCTTCCGTTGCGCCAAAGGAGACCTCCCGCTTGGTAACTTGCCATCTCACGAAGCTTGAAACTGCCCTCGACCAATTTCGAAAGAGCTATCCGAAGCTGAAACCAGCAGACGCCGGCCTCTTGGCATCTGCCCTCACGCTCACAGGCAGGCATGCTTTGGCCCTCTACGAAGGCGAGCAATATCGCTGGCCGGAGGATTACGACAAGCTCACCAAGGCGATGGTCGGCCAGCTCGAGATGGTCCAGCAGGGAATCGAGACGACCACAAAGAAAGTCGCGAAGACCGCGCCGGAAGAAGAGCCGGTCGTGGTAACCGTGGGTCTCGCACCGAACATCTCGGCTGGAGAAGATCTTCTTAAGGGCCGGGACGATCTGAAAACGCTGCTCAGCGACGTGATCCAGGGCGGAGTCGAGTTCGTGTACTCCAGCATGGACCTTGGCTGGCAGTGGGCGCTCGACCGCGTCAACTGGAACACCATCAGCGGCGGAGAGCTCAGCCGGCGAATCAAGATCAAGGCCGCCTTTACGGAAGGCGCGATCGGTATGGAGATGGGCACCGGCGCTAAGAAGCGATCTCCGAAGAAGGCTGCGGCAGCCGTCGCGGCTCCCGCGGAAGCCGAAGAAGCCACCGCCGAGTAGTAGATCGATGCAATACCTGGTAGTTGGGCCGGATGGAAAAGAATACGGCCCAGCTACCGCCGATACTCTCAAGCAATGGGTGGCCGAGAATCGGCTCTCGCCTCAGTCTCAGTTGAGGGACTTTAACACGGGCCAGATGTTGGCGGCCTCGTCCGTTCCCGGTCTGTTCCCACCAGTTGCAGGTGTGCCGCCGGCCGCCGCCGACTGGTCCCAACCTCCCGCCCCCGCTGCCGCATACCCCGGTCCGGCAATGAAGCCCATGGCTACCGATGATGGTAAAGGCGAGCTCTGGGGCGCGCTGTTTCGAGCCGGTCTTGCGCTGCTCTTCTTCTTCGTGTTTCACGGTCTAGGCGTGATCTTCGCGATCTACGCGTTGGTGTACGCATTCCAGGCGAATGCGAAAGGCAACCGCTTTGGCATCGTCGCGATTGTCGTGTGCGGCATCGTGCTCCTGCTTCTTGCAGTCGGATGGTTTCTTAGATTCTCCGGGACGGGCAGCGTCTAGCTTATTCTGTGACAGCCAAGACGATCAGATAGGCGACCATCGCCGCTCCAATCGCTGCCAAGGCCACGCTGACCAAAATGCCCAACGATCTCTTAGGCACCGGCTCGATGATGCCGTGGCTCAAGCGGTGGAGATATCGAGCGTGGTCTCGCGCCGAAACGAGAAATGCCACGATGCCGATGAGGACAAGAGCGGTCCCCATGAAGACCGACATATGGGTGCCGGGCTTCATAGGCGTGTTCTGCTCAAGCGACATCTCCCTCAAGAAGAGCCCAAACCGCGCCACAACAAAGCCGAAGCCCATCATCGCCAGTCCCGTGCGGATCCACGAGAGCAGAGTCCGTTCGGCGGCCATCGAGAGCTGTGGATCGACCTTGCTGGGCGGTACCTCTTGAGATGCCATAGGTTTCAGATGGAAGACTGCTCCCCGGCTAAGGACGAGCTACGGCTAAAATGAGGTGCGGCAAAGCGAATGCAGACCATCGAGAAGCCCGTAGAGCAGGCGAACGCCGCCGTTTCGGTCGAAACCACTCGCATCGGGCGGCGTGTCGAGTTCATCGACGCGGTCCGTGGGATCGCCGCGCTCTTGGTGATGCTGGAGCATTACAGCGAATACTGGTTTGCACCCTTCACCGTCGAGGCCGCGAAGTACGTCAACCTCGGCCGCCTGGGCGTCATCTCTTTTTTTCTCGTCAGCGGCTTTGTCATCCCGATGAGCATCGAGCGCAAGGATGACCTCAGGGCGTTCTGGATCAGCCGTGTTTGTCGTCTGTATCCCGCCTATTGGGCCGGGCTTATCTTCCTTGTCCTGACCGCGACAGTAACGGCCCTCGCAGGCAATCCCACACTGCAGCAAGATCTCAGCGCGGTCAGCGTCAAACGCTGGATCTCCAACGTGCTGATGGTGCAGCTCTTCGCCGGGGACAAGGACATCATCAAGGTCGCTTGGACGCTTGGCCTCGAGTGGATCATCTATATATCCGCTAGCGTGCTACACGCAAGGGGACTGCTCAAGCGCACGCCTCTCCTTTATTGGATCACCGTCAATCTGATCATCCTAGGCGCCTTGGCCGTACCACTTGTGTTGAATCGGCGCGTGCCTTTCGCGGCAGTCTCCGCGCTTACCTCCGCGATTGCGGGCCTCGCGCTGTTCCGGCTTTGGAAGAACGAGCTCACCGCAAAGAAAGCTTGGATGATGGTCGGGTCCATCCTTGCTCTGGTGCTAGTCGGGAGCTGGGTCAACTACGGCCTTTTCCCAGCCAGGACAGAAACCAATTTGACCATCACACCCATGAGCGCCATGACCAGCACGGCCCTGGGTTATGCGCTGTTCATCGTCCCGTTTCTTCGTCCCGCATGGAGCTACCCGGCGATCCTCACCTCGCTTGGCAGGCTGAGCTACTCCCTCTATCTCTTCCATGACATCGCGCCGAGGCCAACTTTCCTCACAGGCGCGGCGGGCTTCTTCTTCCAAATCGCGGAGGCGCTGGTGCTCGCGTACCTGTGCTATCGATTCGTGGAGGTACCGGGCATCGCGTTAGGCAAGCGATGGATAGCACGCGGCTCAACGAAGGCTGCCGGCCCATCGGTTCCGGAAAAGCCGCAGGTTTCTTCGGTCGTGTGAACCTTTCCGCAACCTTTGTGAAGCTGCCGGACCCCGTATGAATAAGGGCTAAAATGGCGATGATCGAACTATGAAGACCGTCGCCGCGCTTCCCCGAGTCCTCGGAATTTCCCTCGTTTTCGCAGCGATCGCCTATGCCTGCACATTTCTGATCAAACCGACTTACCAGAGCGAGTCTGTCTTTTACTTCCCGCAGTCGCAGAGCTCCGGTGGCCCCATGGACCTGCTTCAGGGCAGCCCGGATTCGCAGGATGGGACGGTTCATCTGATGGCAGGCTTGGTTTCCCCCCTCATCGGCGCGGCCGCTCAAACAGCCTCGGGAATTATCACAAGCCATACCGCGACGCGGAATACCGTCGACGAATTGAACTTGGACCGGCACTGGAAGGTATCGAAGAACGACGCCTACATGCGCCTTGCCAATTGGACGGATGCGAAGGTTCAGAAGACTGGCATGCTGAGCGTCACCGCAACGGCCGAATCGCCGCAGCAAGCAGTCGATATCCTCAAGAGCCTAGAGAGTTACTTAGATCGCCGCTCTGGAGAGCTGACTCTAAACGTCAGCCGAAGCAACCGCATGTACCTCGAGAAGCGGGTTGCCCAAGCGGAAGGCGAGGTCAATCGCATGGAGCAGCAGTACGTGCGCACGATGCAGTCTTCGCCCATGGCGAACCTCTCCGATCTCATGAAGGGCTACTTCGAAGCCCGCACGGATCTTGAAAAGGCACAAGTCGCGGTGGCTGCCGGCGAGAGCAAGCTCCAGATCCTCGAGGACGATGCCAGGCGTGCGCTCGCAGGGGGCAACGAGTACCCCAACAACGTTGTGAAACTCGGCTCGGTGAACCAGGACGTACGTGCGCTGAGCTCGGAGCTTCAGGCGAGGCACCTCGCCCTTGAAGACACGTTAGCCAATTTCACAAAGAACAGCCCCGAGTACCTGCGTGCCAAGAAAGCGGTTGACACCGCGGAGGGCATGAGCAACGACGTCTTGGACGCTAGCAAATCGAAAGTAAACAGCGGCCTTACCCCGGATCTGATACAAGCTCGTAGTGAGCTGGGGGCGCTCAAGAGCGCGGCATCGAAATATTCGACGATCCTCCAGGATCACGGCCGCCGGGTCCTTCAAGCTCCCGGGCAGTACGCGGCCGTCCAGCGCATGCAAATGGAGTTCGATACGGCCATGAAAGGCTTTGGGCTTCTCCGGCAGCAGCTCGAGCTCGCAAAATTGGCTGAGTCCAGGGATCCTTCGCGCTTTGCCGTGATCGACGAGCCTTTCGCGAACCCCAAGCCGGTCGGGCCAAGGAGAGCGATGATTACGGCGATCGTGTTCGTTCTTGCCGGCCTCGTGCAGCTAGCCTTGATGAGCTTGAAGAACGATGAGCTCGAATCGGAATTCGATCCGGCTCTCAATGGCCACTCGCGCCGCCACCTCGAAGTCCCGCGAGAAGAGCTGGAAACCCGCGGTGTGGCCGAAGTGCCTGAAGCTCCCAAGCCAGTTAGCCGCAAGTAGCGCGACCCTGTCCGCCTTTTTTCACTTCTAGCCTGAAGTAGTGCCGCCTAAGCGGCTGTCCGCCGTAGGACGGACGCCCACGCCTGAACAGCCGCCTATCTGCCTCTGTCGAACCCGTATAGCGAGCCCCTAGGGTGGCTTGGGAGGAACAGAAGCATGGTTTACAAGAGGAAAGTCATTTCGGAAGAAGTGCCCACCGTCGTCGAGCCGACTATCGTGGAGCGCAACACGGTTGTGGACAGAGACAGCATGGGCGGCGGAACCGCGATCGCGGTCATTCTCGCGGGTCTGCTCGTGATCGCACTCGTTTGGTACTTCGCCTGGTATCAGCCTCAGAGCGTCGTAGTGGCCCCGCCGTCTACGACTGTAATCGAGCATGACTCGGGTACCGCCACACAGCCGATCTACACACCTCCATCCAGCAACACAACGATCGTTAACCCGCCGGTGGTTAGCCCGCCGAGCACGACGGTTGTCACCCCTCCTCCGAGCAACACGACCATCGTTACGCCGCCGGCGACCACCGACAATGGCACGACCTCCACGACGACCACGACTACCACCGACAACAACGGCGGCTAAGGATTAGCCCTAAGAGAGCGCAGCAAGAGGGCCCCAGGATGGGGCCCTTTCTCTTTTTAAACCGAACCTACCGAGCCGCAATTAGTCGCACTGTAAGTAGGCCGTCAGTTGTCTTCGGGCAACGGGTTTGTTTATGGGTGTCCTTGATTATCTGGTAGGACCTCCTCTGAGAACTTCCGAGGAGGAGCGGCACCGTGTCGGTGTCTTGCGTGGCGTTGCCATGCTTGGCCTGGATGCCCTCGGATCCTGCTCTTACGGCCCCGAGGCCGCCTTAACAATTCTTCTGCCGCTGGGCCTTCTCAGCACGCAAGTGCAGCTCCCGATCATGCTGTCGATCGTCGGCATTCTGGGCATCCTCTTCTTCTCGTACAGGCAGACGATCGAGGCCTACCCCAACGGCGGCGGCTCCTATACCGTTGCGAGTGCGAACCTCGGCCGGATCCCTGGTCTCGTAGCCGCATCCGCGTTGCTTGTGGACTACACCCTTAACGTCGCCGTCGGCATCTCTGCGGGGACAGGCGCGCTGGTGTCTGCAGTACCGAGCCTGCGAGGATATCTTCTTCCGCTTACGCTCGCCATCCTCGCCGTTATCGCGGTAATCAACCTGCGAGGCATTAAGGAATCGGGTACGGCGTTCCTCTTGCCAACCTACTTGTTCATCGTTACTCTGCTAGGGATTGTCGGGCTTGGGGTTGCCAAAGTGATAGCCAGCGGTGGCCAGCCCCAGCCGGTTGTGCCCCCTGCCCCTTTGCCAGAAGCGGCAGGCGTTCTTGGCCTTTGGGTTGTCCTTAAAGCGTTTTCGAACGGATGCACCGCGATGACCGGTGTGGAGGCTGTAAGCAACGGCGTGCCCGCTTTCTCGGAGCCCCGCGCCGCAAAAGCGGAGCGGACGCTAGCCGTGATCGTTGGCACATTAGCGATCCTCCTTGTGGGGATCAGCTTCCTGTGCAAGGAGTATCGCGTCGGCGCGACGGTGCCAGGAAGCGCAAATTACCAAAGCGTCGTTTCCCAGTTGACTGGGGCTGTCGTAGGCAGGAACTGGTTCTACTACTTGACCATGGGAAGCGTCTTGGCCGTTCTGGCCCTCAGCGCCAATACGTCCTTCGCCGGTTTTCCGCGCTTGTGCCGCGTGCTCGCGGACGACGGCTACTTGCCCCACGCGTTTGCCATGAAGGGACGGCGTCTCGTCTATTCGCGCGGAATCATCGTGCTGACCCTCCTCGCAGGAGCGCTACTGCTCGCCTTCGGAGGCGTGACAGACCGTTTGATCCCGCTCTTCGCGATCGGCGCTCTTCTTGCGTTCACGATGTCCCAGGCGGGGATGGTGGGGCACTGGCGCAAGCAGGGTGGGAACTCGGGCGCGATGTTTGTCAATGCCTTGGGAGCATTGGCGACAGGTGCAGCTCTATGCGTCGTGCTGGTTGCAAAATTCACTGAAGGCGCCTGGATCACGGCAGTGCTGATCCCGCTGATATTTGCGCTTTGCATCCTTGTGCACAAGCACTACCGGCAGGTCGATAAGCAGATCCATGATGCGAAGCCCCTGGAGCCACAAGAGCTTGCATCCCCAATCGTCGTCGTGCCAGTAGAGGACTGGAATGCCATCACGCGCAAGGCGCTCCAGTTTGCGCTCAAGCTTTCTCCGGAGGTCGTCGCGGTTCGCATCGTGACCGATGACGAGAAGAGTGCGACCGATTTGGAAAAGGAGTGGAATGAGTGCGTCGTGGCGCCTCTGGAGGCGGCAGGAAAGAAGCCGCCCGCCCTCATAACTCTGCATTCTCCCTACCGCCGGTTCTTCACCCCGCTGTTTGGGTACATCTCAGACCTCCTCGATCACACGGACAGGCAGATCGCGGTCGTGATTCCCGAGCTTGTCGAAGCTGCTTGGTGGCAATACATGCTTCACAACCAGACCGCTATGGCGCTCAAGGCCGCACTTCTCCTGCATGGCGGGCGGCGAGTCGTCGTGATCAACGTGCCCTGGTATCTGGACCCTGAGGAGGCGAGCCCGCACAAGCTGGCCAAGGAAAAGGCCGAATCTGAAAGTCCCACCGGAACGTAGGAAGCAAGGGAATACTTGGGCACGAGAGATCGTGCTCTAGACGTTCTTTCGCATAGATGAGCAAGTCCAGGAAGAATCCGAGCCTGATCGCAGCCTACATCGGGGCGGCGGCGACCCTTTTCTCGGCGGCCGTGGCGATCATGCCTAAGCCGTCGTGCGAGCGGCCAAAGGAAACCAGCGTCATGGTGGACGCTAAGGACCCGAATAACTGGACGCCACTCTACCGGGCAGCCCGCAGCAATAACGAAACCGCCGTGCAGAGACTCCTGGCCCAAGGAGCAGACCCCAACGCGGCGGACAGCCACGGCTGGACACCCATTTTTCACGCGGCCCGGTTCGGAAATTCCGAGATGACAAGAGCGTTGCTCTCAAAGGGCGCGGCAGTCGACATCCAGAGCGACATGAAGGAAACGCCGCTACACCTTGCGGCCGCCAACGGAGATCTCGACACGATTCGAGCGCTTGCGGTGGGGAAGGACGGCAGCCCGATCGTGAACGTGAACGTAGAGGACTCGCATGCCGACCGGCCCCTTCACTACGCCGCGCGGAAGGGAAGAGCTGAGGCGGTCAAGCTCTTGATAGGCTTGGGCGCCGAAGATTCCAAGGACGATCAGGGCCACACCGCCATGGATTTGGCCTCCAACAACGACGTCAAGGACGAGCTCCGGAAGATCCTTCCTAAGAAGGGTCGCGGCAACCCCTTGAAGATCCGGCTCTAATCCTGAAGTCGTAAGTCGCCGAACCGAAAACGCGACCATACTTTCGGGCATGAACGGCAAGACAGTCGCTTCGACGAAAGTCGAGATGTCGGAGGTGATGACCCCGAACGACGCCAACTTCCTAGGCAAGGTGTTCGGCGGCACCATTCTCGCCAAAGTCGACTTGTGCGCCTACGTCACCGCCTCTCGCTTCTCCGGCGAGATCTGCGTCACCGCGAGCATCGACCGTGTCGATTTCCACGAGCCCATCGAAGTGGGTGAGGTGGTCACGATGAGTGGGATCGTGAGTTATGTTGGGCGAACCAGCATAGAAGTCACCATCGAGGTCTACGCGGAGAACATCTTCAAGAGGACTCGCCGCCACACCAATACCGCGCGGGTGACCACGGTAGCAATTAAGGACGGAAAGCCCGTGGAGGCGCCAAGGCTCATCTGCGAGAGCAGTGAAGATAAGAGGCGCTTCTTGGACGGCCGGCTGCGCAGGGAGATCCGCTCGCAACATCGAGAAGACTACGAGCGCATTGCGAAACAATTGGAAGGCGCTTCGGAGGAAGAGATGGACCGGATGATCGGGTCGGCGTCGCTGCTGCCCAGCTAGTCTTTGCGGTCCAGGAATGTCGGTTTCAATACCTTGCGCAATTGGCGAAGCTCGTTCATGTTTCGCTCGGAAAGCTTGGCCAAAACCTCCTCGCCTTTGGGCGTGAGGAGTACGTTAACGCGGCGCTTGTCGGCTGCATTCGTCTCTCGAGCAACGAGCCCGGCGGCCTCGCACCGATCGACCAACCCAACGACCGTCTGGTGCTTGAGATAGAGGAAATCCGCAAGCTCCCCGACGTTGGCGTGTTCCTGTCCAGGTCGTCCCTTGATGCCGAGGAGGAGCTGATGTTGTTGCGGCGTGAGTCCAACCGCTCGTGAGCCTTCCTCAGAAAAACGTAAGAAGTGCCGCAGCGCCCTTCGGAACGCGGCGAGGGCTTCGTAGTCCCTCTTTTCGATCAGTTTCTGGGGAGAAGATTTACGAGGCATGTAAGTTCATCATTGTGATGAATCCGTCCAATAAGCTGCAAGACTATTGCTGTTTTTGCTCTAGTTCCAGTGCTAGAGCGGATGAATCGACGTGAGATATGCTCCGTCTGATGGACCCCGCCAAGCGTGCCGCGGAGCTTCGTCGTGAGGTCGAGCACCACAACCACCTTTATTACGTGCTCGATCAGCCGGAGATCAGCGACTCCGACTGGGATCGAATGTTTCGCGAACTCCAGGACCTGGAAATCCAGCACCCCGAGTTGTGGACGCCGGACAGCCCTACCAATCGCGTAGGCGCGGCGCCTCTTGGCCAGTTCACGCAGCACCAGCATCTGGTGCCCATGCTCTCTCTGGACAATGCCTTCTCGGAGGAGGAGCTTCGCACATTCGACGAGCGGATTCGGAAGCGGCTTGGAACCACCGACGATGTGGAGTACTACGTCGAGCTGAAGTTTGACGGTGCGTCGCTCTCGCTGACCTACGTGGACGGCCTGCTGGAAGTGGCTACAACGCGCGGGGATGGAGTCACAGGAGAGAACGTCACCCCTAATGCAAAGACG
>JAXDKF010000102.1:0-2873 GCA_034667265.1 Fimbriimonadaceae bacterium | reverse complement strand
GCCTGCGGAATCGTGCCATAGGCCGTCATGATCACAACGGGCGTATCGGGCTTTCGCTCCATGATGTCCCGCAACAACTCGTAGCCAGATCGGCCCGGCATGGTCACGTCCGTAAGCACGCAGTCCGGATCGTTCTTTTCAAAGCTTTCGAGGCCGCTCGGAGCATCTTCAGCCACAAACGCCTTGTAGCCGGCCTTTTCAAAGGCGGCTTGCAGGACCAGCCTGATATTGGGCTCGTCGTCGACAATTAGGATGCTTCCCTTGCTCATGCACTCAGCCTTAGCTCGACCGTATCCGGTTCCAGCACTACATCGAATCTCGTTCCTTTCCCCGGCTTAGAATCCACTTTCAACACACCGCCGTGCGCCTCCACGATCTTGCGAACCGTGCTCAGTCCCAGACCCGTACCCTGCGCCTTCGTGGTGAAGAACGGGGTGAAGAGTTGATTGAGAACCTCTGCGGGAATGCCGCATCCGTCGTCCTCAACCGCAAAGCCCCACGGATGGATCTCCAGCCGAACAACATCGCCCGAACCGCTCGCTTGGAGAGCGTTGAGCAACAGATTTCGCATCACCTGCTCGACTCGAAGCTCATCCACATCGAGAGTCGGGTGCTCGCCCGTGTTCTCAAGCTCTAATTGGACATCGGCATCTGAAAACTGTCGGAAATGCGCGGCTACCAGTCGCTTGCCAAATTCAACGAGGTCCACCGGCTTGCGCTTGATAGAAATCGGTTTTGCGAATTCCAGGAACTCGTCGCAGAGCGAATTAAGCTTCATCGCCTCTTGCTCGATGACCCGCCCAAACGTGGGGGCGTCCTCCGGGCTGATCACAACCATCTGGGCGGCGCTGCTGATGCCGGTGAGAGGGTTTCTGATCTCATGGGCGATTGCGGCAGTCATTTGGCCAATCTCGGCCAATCGATTGATCCTCGCTCGCTCCGTATGGGCGCGCTCGGCCTCGGTGATTTCTTCGACTGCGGCAGTGGCGCCGCCACTCGGTACTGGCGTTGCGATGACGGACCAAGTGCGGTCCTCGGACTCCTGATGGGGCCGCGATTTGGCTGTGTTGCCCGCCAGTGCGGTTCCCAAAGCCAGCTCTAGGGCGCGGCGCAGTTGCGTCGGCGCGCCCGTAAAATGCGATTCCTTGTTGGAAGATCCGAGCAGGCGCTCCGCCTCCGCGTTCTTCCCTACCAAGCTGCCGTCGGCGTCTACTATAACGACCGCTACGCCAAGGCTGTTGATGACCGCCTGGAGTCTTGTGCGCGCCGATTCGGCCTGATCCTTGGCTGCACGAATTTCGGACAGCATCCGCGCGTTGCTCACTGCAAGCGCCACGTATCGAGCGATCGTCTTGGCCTGCTGCAGATCCTCTTCGTTGAACTGCTGCTTTCCCGCCGGACGCGAAAGATTGAGTACGCCCTGACACTTGCTACCGGGCATCGTAAGCGGAATGACGAGGGCGCTTTGGATCCCTTTTCGCCGAGCGACCCCCCGCTTAGCTAGGAGCGGATGATCCTTCGGGTCGTTGATCAGAAGGGCCTCGCCCGACTGAACGCTGGCGCCCGCGATTCCTTTGCCTTCCAGGATAGTCGCGCCGTCCGGAATGGCGGCGTCTGATCCGGCCCTGGCAGCAATCACGAACGTTTGAGGGTCATCGGCGCGCAAGAAAATCGTGGCGCCGGATGCGCCAAACCATCGCTCGCAGCACTTGAGCAGCTCGTTCAAAAACGCATGGAGGCCGCCCTCTCCTGGAGCCCAGGAGATGTCTAGTAGCTCCAATATGTCGCTTGGTAGCTTCGTGCCGCCTCTGCTCATCGTCAGAATTGTCGGTGGCTAAGGGCATTCGCCTTACCTCCGACAGGCGGATTCGGTCGGGGAAATTCCGGCTTTATCTTAAAGATCGGCTCCCCCGTAATCTTAACGAGGGTGATTACCAAGCAATTTTGCGAGAGTCCCTGGTTGCTCTTGCGTGGGCAATTGCGGAGGGGCGGGGCTTACAAGCACCCGCGCCGGACCTGGCCGCCCGAGAGCTCGCATCCGTCGTTGCACCTGAGCAATTGGGCGAGCTCTACGAGGAGGCTCTCGGAGTCTGGCCGTGCCTGGACAGCGGCTCGTTCGAATGGATCTCGCAAAAGGCAGGGCGCCGAGGCAACGGCATCTACTACACGCCCGCGGAACTCGTTGAGCCGCTCGTTAGATTCGCCTTACCAAAGCGTCGACAATGCCTGATCTGCGATCCAGCTTGCGGCTCGGGAGCCTTCTTGCTCGCTGCCCTGCAAAGGCTCTCGGGCGCCGGGTCCACTGAAGAAGTCGTAAGCGCCTGCCTGTTCGGAAGCGACACGGATCCCACCGCGGTCGAGCTTTGTCGCTGGACTCTGTACCTGACCGCCGGCCACTTCCCGCCTGAGGACCACATCCGTTGCGCGAACTCGCTTCTGTTGGACTGGTCCGATCTGTTCCCAGGTCCGATGTCGGCAGGGGGGTTCGATGCGGTCATTGGCAATCCACCTTTTGGCGGAGTCGTCGACGGCAGAGTGCCCGTGGAAGTTCGCGCGGTCCGCGAATCCATGTTTTCTGAGCTCGGAGGCACCAGCGACCTCTCCTACTACTTCCTTGCTCGAGCTCTGAAGAGCGTGAACCGGCACGGGCGCGTGGCCATGGTGCTTCCACGCACGTTCCTAAGCGCACCCTCTGCAGAGGCGGTGAGAAACGCGCCCGGATTTCGGCTTTCTATGGTCACGCCTCTTGCGCGACACGATTCCTTCCAAGGGGCTTCCGTTCACGTATGCCTCGTCGGTTATTCGCATACTTCACGAGGTGGTCGCGGACGAAGCAGAGGATCTCAGAGTCTTCCACCGAATGAAAACGCGGA
>JAXDKF010000101.1:0-6485 GCA_034667265.1 Fimbriimonadaceae bacterium | reverse complement strand
TGGCGGCGATGAAGGGATCGGAATTCGTCCGGCCGGACGACGTCAAGGCGGTAGCGCCTTCGATCCTGGGGCATCGCGTTTTGCCAAGGGCCGAGCTAAGAGCCAGGGGGACTACCACCGAGCAGGTGATCGAGCGCGTGTTGGCCGAGGTGCCCGCGCCCGTGCCTGTAGGCTGAATTTATGCGCCGAGTCGCTGGTTTTGCGCTGAGCCTTGCGAGCCTCTTTTTAGTGCTCGTGGCCATCATGCTGGACTCGCAGACGCTGTTTTACATGGGCACCGCATTGGTCGCGACGTTGCTCGCGTGCAGGGCACAGGCGTGGCTGGCCGTCAGAGGTTTGCGGTTTGAGCGGGTTGCTCCGGAAGCGGTGCGCGTCGGCGAGCTCGTCACGGTGGAAGTCACGGTCTGGAGCGAGCACAAGATCCGCCGGCCGCTAGTCGCCGTCATCGACAGTCTGCCCCTCAAGCTGCAGATGGTGGATCGTTCGCCGAGCCTTCCCGTCGCGCCCGCCTATGACCTGCCAGTCAGAACGCAATATCAGTTCCGCGCGCTCAGAAGAGGCAAGTTCCGTTGGAGCGGGCTGAATGTGATCGGAACCGATGCGCTTGGCCTTATCACGATGAAGAAGCACTACACGACCAGCCCTGCGGAGATGACGGTGTTCCCTCGTCCGATCCCGATTTCTATCGATATCCCTATGGCTGCGGGTTGGGGGATCAGCGAAGCGGAGAGCGGGAACTCGCGCGGCGCTGGCATCGAGCCGCGAGGCATTCGCGAGTACACGTCCGGCGACTCTCTCCGGCACGTGCATTGGCGCTCGAGCGCGCGATCTCGAAAGCTTCAGGTGAAGGAGTTCGAGGCTGGCTCACACGCGGTCGCGGCATTTCTGTTGCAACGGACGCGTGGCACGGACATCGGTCTTGGCCCGGAGACGTCGCTCGATCTGATGTGCGGGCATGCGGCGTATCTCAGCGACATGTTTCTGCGGCAGGGAGTTGGTGTCCAGTTTCCCGGCCTGGAGATGGGCGGCTATCGCGGGTCGGCCGGTGAGCGGCTGAGTGAGATCGATGAGCTACTGGCCAGCGTGGAGGCGGACACCGACGACAACATGGGTACTCATCTGCTTAGGGCGAAGATGGACTTGCCGCCGGGCAGCACGATTTTCACTTTCGCTGTGGTCGCCGATCCAAGCCTCGTCCCTGCAATCGCGGAAGTGACCCACGCGGGTATCCAGGTCATTGCGATGGTCTACGATGCCGCGCTCTTCCACATGCCCGGCAAGAAGATGCCGGTGCTCAGCGCGGGCTCGGCGGACTTCGTCTCTCAGCTCGAGAACGTGGGCGCTAAGAGCGTGATGATGCCGGTGGAGGGAACGAGCGCGTGATCCGCTCAGCCACCGCTCAGCCTCAACAGGAGAGGGTCTATGGCCCAATCGACTATTTGCTCACCGGCGTTTACGCTTGTCTCGCTGCGTACTCGACCGGCGTCTCGGTCGGATCTTCGTCGGCCGCTTGGATGTTCGTCGGGATCATCGCGGCGGGAACGCTCTTCAGTTTCCTCGTCCAATGGCTGATAGGTGATCAGCCGGTCACCAAGTACGACGGCCTGATGTATTTGGCGGTCGGCATCGCCACCTTTGCGTTTCGAGAAGATCTCGCGAAGATGGTGCCCGATCAACCGTTTGCCGAGCAGCTCCTGCACACGGGAACGCTGTGCTGGCTCTTGGCTCTGGGAAGCTTCTTCACGTGGCGAGACGGCACGCTGCTGTTTCAGGCCGTGCCAAGCATCGCGCTTTTCGGAATGGTAGGCGCGTTCGATACGTTCAAAGCCGCGCCCGCATTGTTCTTCGCATTCCTCGTCTGCCTCGCCACTCTTTTCGCGCGAGCCCATCGTAGACAGATGATCGAGCAAGCCGAAGCTTCCGGTTATAAGGCGATGCTGGCCAGGGAAGAGGAGGCATCCGGCAACGCGAGTGAAAAAGGCGGAGCGCGTCTTCAAGCTATCTTGGCAGGTCCGTGGAAGTGGATGGCGGGGCCCGAGTGGGCGTTGGCTTCCGCGTTGGCGATCGTTCTAATTAGCCTTCTAGGCGCGCCCGCGTTGCGGGTTGTATTGAAGCCGATCGCGGGAAGCATCAAGGTTCCGCCTCCGCCATTGACCTTGACGCAGGCAGCCTCTCTCTTAGGGGGAAGCGACACGTCACGAGTGACGATTGGACGGGGGCCGCAAAGGCTTGGCGAGCGAGTCGTCATCACGGCCGAGATGGACGAGAAGCGATATCTGCGAGCGCGGACTTACGGCGTTTACTCCGCAAGCGGCTGGGAAATCGCAAATCAGAACCGCACCAGTGCGCCGGTTGGCGCTCTGAACGCGGTTCCTGCGGGCGGGATCGACGAGCGTTCGGCTTCGGAAATCGCGCGAAAGACGCCTATTACCTTTAAGATCACCTTGATCGATCCTGGGGTCGGAAGCGTGCCTGTTCCGGGCGAAGTCCCGAATCAGGGCCTTGTCGAGGAAGGGGGTCGCCGGAACCTCGCGGCTCGCCGATCCGACGGCACCTACCAATTGCAACTTGGCATTGGCGATGTCCTGCCACCGTTCGTGGGTCGGGCTGTCGTCCCCGCACCAAATCAGACACCGAAGGAAGCGGTCCAGGCAGACAACTTGCCGGGCAGCATGCAGGATTACGCAGACAAGTCGGTGGTTCCGGAAGATGTGGCCGCGTTCGCCCGCGAAGTGACGAAGGGTGCGAAGACGGACTACGAAAAGGCGATGGCCATCAAGCAGGCAATCGAAAGGACCTGCCTCTATAACCTGAAGGCTCCTGCCACTCCGGCCAATGTTGACCCGGTCAGCTACTTCCTCTTCACGTCGCATCAAGGCTATTGCGACCTCTTCGCGAGCGCGAGTGCCTTATGCGCCCGGGCTGTTGGAATCCCATCCCGCTACGTGACGGGCTTCTATCCGATTCTCGGAAAGCGCACGGACGACGGCAAAGCGTGGGCGATGTCCGAAAGCGAAGCTCACGCGTGGGGCGAGCTGTTCTTCAAGGACATTGGCTGGGTCGTCTTTGATGCGACGGAAGGCGCCGCAGAAGTGCCCGGCGGTAGCCGAGGACAGGCGACGGGCTCCGACGCGTGGTATCGCCAGAACTGGTTCAAGACCGCGCTCGACGGCTCGATTGCGGCAGTCGTTCTCGCTGGACTCTTGTTCGCCGGTCTGTTCTTTAGAAAGTCCGTGAGAAGTCGCGTGCCCAGCCGTGAGGACGTCGGTAGGGAATACGCGCGATTTGCCTTCCTTCTTCAGAAGCTTTCCGGCCGAAGGCGATTGCCGTCTCAAACTCCGGATGAATATCTCTCCGCCGCTGAGCGGGGTTTGGGCAGTTCGGCCCCTTTGGCGCGTGATCTCAACAGTCGTTTCGTTAACGCGCTGTATTCGCCTTTGAGCATCGATTCCGGCTTGCTTAAGGAGCTGCGCAACGCGACTGAACAACTGCGCACCCAGGCTCGCTCGAAGGGCGAGGCCCAGTGAAGCTCGATCCTGAAAAGGCGTTGGCGGCCACTGTAATTTTGCTCTCCGGAGAAGAGAGTGCCTTGCGGCGTGTGGCTCTCGAGAAGTTGCTCGAGACTGCAGGCGTCCAGGCAGACGATTTCGACCTCCAGAACTTCGAAGGCGATACCGATCCCCAGGACTGGCTGGCCGCCGCCGGCACGACTCCGTTTCTCGCGGAGAGGCGCGTGGTGATTGTAAGGCACGTTCTGCGTGGAGACCTCGATCGGGCGAAAGCCGTTTCCTTCAAAGGCCTGCCGGATTCCGCTTTGCTGCTATTGATCGCCGATGAAGAATCGGGAGATGACGATCGCCAGAGGCGGCTGAACACCGCGCGCAAGGGCTGGGAGAAGCTCATCTCGACTGCGGGCGGCCACGTCGTGCTCTGCACCGTTCCTGCGGGCAGCGCGAAGGGTCTGGTGCGGGCGGAGCTGACCAAGTCGGACCTCAAGATCACCGAGCGGGCGCTGGATGTGCTCTCCGAGATGTGCGCCGGTAATGCGAGTCGAGCGTTGGAAGAGGTTCCCAAGTTGGTGGCCTTCGTTGGATCGGAGAAGACGGTTCAAGAGAGTCACATCCGAGAAGTGGTAATGCCCGCGCGCGAGTGGAACGTGTTCAAGCTGGTCGATTCGGTGGTGGAGGGCGACGTTGCCGAAGGCCTGCGACAGCTTCGCATTCTCGTCGGCTCGCCTGCGAAGGCGGAGGACGCGGCTTTCCGGAATATCCTGCCGCAGCTCTCCCGGTCGTTACGCCTCATCTGGCAAGCGCGCGTTTGCGCGGACGCAGGCGTTCAGCCGTCCTCGCCCGCCGTCCAGTCTGCCATGTTGAGCAAGCCCAATCTTGCGACGGAGCAGGATTTTGTGAAGAACAAGGCGATGCGCGCGGCCAGGCGGATCAACCTCGAGCAGATCGCCGCGATGCTGCAGCTCGTGTCCGATGCGGACTCGCAGTTGAAGGGGCAGCTTCCATCGTTTAGCGCTATGGAGACGCTGGAGCAGACGGTGCTGAAGATGGCAGAGGTCGCGAGACCGAAAGTCGCCGTGCATTAGACACAGCTGCCGGGCGAGACGCCTGCGTGCCGGGTGTTTCAGGCGCTGATTTCCAAAACCTTCAGAAGGAGCCTCTCGTGGGCTAGAAGAGCTGGGCTCCAAGGGCGCGGAGCTCGCGGGCTCGTTCACCGCATCCGGCAGCTCGGTCTCGACGTTCCGGATGCGAGGGTGGGCTAGCCACAGCAGCGCGGCGATGGTCGACAACGCACCCATCGCAACGAAGATCACCCGGATACCCGCGCCGGGACCGGTCCCGAATATCTGCCCGAGGCTTCCGGCCAATGCTCCGCCTGGCATCATAGCTGGCTCAAACACCTTGTCGGCCAGCGGCCCCGCGAGAGCAAAGGCCAAGGGGCTCATGCACCACGCAATCATCCGCCGGATCGCAAAGGCCCGGCCTTGCATGTCGATCGGCACCTTGCGTTGCCAGATCGCTTGGCTGGAAGCGTTCACAACGGGGAAGATCGCCATCATCGTGCCAAGACTGATCGCGAACACCGTTACAGACGGCGGCAGGCCGATGAGGCACATCGTGGAGCAGCCGAGTGCGCCAAAGCCCAATACGCCATAAACTCGGCGCTTAGGTCCGCCCCATATTCCGAGGACGATCGTGCCAGCGAGCATTCCAATCCCGGAAAAGGACTCCACCCACCCGAGTGCCTTCACGTCGAAGAAGGTCAAGACCAGCGGCGTGAACATCACCGAAGCTAACGGTAGCGAGAAATTGATAACGAGGAAGAACAGCAAGAGACCAAGAAGGCCCTTTCTCGCGACGATGAAACGCCAGCCGTCCAAAGCGCCGGCCAACAACGACGTCTTGACCTGTTGAGCCTTCCGCTCCAACGCCGGAGTGCGTGCCAAGGATAAGGCGGCGATCGCCACGACAAAGCTCACCACGTCGAGGATTACCAGCCACTGCAATCCTCGCCCGTGCGCGGTTGCCATGATCCACGCGGCGAGAGCGGGTGTGAGGATCATTGACGCCGCCTCGTTGAATTGGAGAAGGCCATTAGCCCGGCCCAAGTGTTTGTCGACCACGAGCGTCGACGTAATGGCTGAGATGGCGGGGAAGGTGAGGGTCGAGAAAATCGAGCTGACCGCCATCAGCGCGTAGATCTCCCATAAATCGAGCCGCCCACTCAGAACGAGCAACGCCAGGATGAGGGAGGCAATCCCTGCGCCCCCCGCGCTGACGATCATCGCGACGCGACGATCCCACCGGTCGACCAATGATCCTGCGAAAGGGGAGGCAAGCACGCCCGGCAGCGCCGTAAACAAAGCGGACAACGCGAAGCTCGTGGTGGAGTGGGTCTGCTGGAAGATCCAGACGCCGATACCGAAGTTAGTCAGCCCCGAGCCGAGCGTCGATACGCATTGGCCGAACCAGATAATCAGAAACGTCCGGAAGTTGCGGTTTTCAATCGTGATCATCTCTCAGGAAGTTTGGAGCCACTAAGTGACGCTGTCCTAGGACCAAGGATTTAAAACAAAGCGGGGCTGGACCCACTGGCCCAGCCCCGCCGAACGACGACTAAACCGCGGCGGGCTCGAGCTCGTCTCCTGCATCTGCAGGCACGACGAACTCCTCACGAATTTCCGGTTCGATCGGAGCGTTGGGGTCGTAGACCTCTACGGTCACGTGGGCATCCACCGAGCGATGCAGGTCGAGCATGACCTCGTGCTTGCCCAGACGCTTGATCGGCTCCACAAGCGCGACCTGCTTCTTATCGAGCTGCACTCCGAGCTGGTCCTTGATCGCATCGACCACGTCTTGCGAGGTGATCGCGCCAAATAGCTTGCCAACCGATGCCCCGACCTTGCCTTCGATGCGGACGGTCTGCTTATCAAGCCGCTCTTTGGTGTCTTCCGCGGAGGTCTTTTGCTCGGCCGT
>JAXDKF010000100.1:0-8913 GCA_034667265.1 Fimbriimonadaceae bacterium | reverse complement strand
CGGCGATGACCACGTCCGCTTCTTGCTCGCTTGCAAGCTCCACAATTCGGCGCTTGATCTCGTTAGTGACGTGAGGGATCACCTGCACTGTGGCGCCCAGGTAGTCACCCCGACGTTCGGCTTGGATGACGCTCTGATAGATCTTGCCCGTGGTAACCGATGAGTTCCCGGAGCAGTGCACGTCCATGAACCGCTCGTAGTGGCCCAAATCGAGGTCGGTCTCAGCACCGTCTTCGGTCACAAACACCTCGCCGTGCTGGAAAGGATTCATCGTGCCCGCATCCACATTGATGTAGGGATCGAGCTTGACCGGCGCAACGGTGAATCCGCGGTTTCGTAGCAGGCGGCCCAGGCTGGCGGTAGTGATGCCCTTGCCGATCGAGCTCACGACACCGCCTGTTACAAAAATAAACTTCGCCATGCCTTTCCTCCGGACCCGCGGGTCCGATACTCCGCGATGAAACTACGCACAAAGACGCCATGCGCAGGCACAACGATGCGTCCACGCAAAAACCGTCGGGGGGTTTTGCGAATTATATCCCGTGGGGCTCTGGCCAGGTCCGAAAAGCCTTGCGATGGGACGTTCGCGCCCGAGGTCCCGGGCCTACCGGACTCCCTGACGCCCGTTGGCTGGGACCAATGGGCACGCCCCCCGATCTGCGTTCGTATACTGACCTGAAGGTGAACCCAAGCACGGCTTTGGCCGAACTCAGGCGCTCGTTCGTCTGAACTACAGGAGATGCTTCGATAACATGAGTGCTCAGACTCAAGACCCAACAGGACCGATTCCAGCGAAGAAATGGCTTAAGACGCGGCTTTGGATATGGGTGGTTCTGTGCGTCGGCGGCCTTTGGCTTGCCGGGAGCGGGATTGCCGCCTTCGTGCAAGGAGTTGGCGAAGTTCCGCTGATCCTCAGCCGGTTGAGTCTTCCGACGCAGAAGAGCATCTTTGGGAACGGCCGCTCCACCATTCACTACAACAGCGAAGCGAAAAGTCTCGGCAAGAAGCTGGGCCTCAACGCGCCCGCCGGCTTCTCCTATAAGACCGTAGTAGGCGCTCACGAGGCGGCGATCCTGGGCGACAAGGACACTTACATCCGTGTTTCCAAGATGTCCAAGGAGAACGTCGATCTCGCGCAGAAAGAGCTTGCTCAGGACGTGCTAGACGCATTCGACAAGATGATTGCGAAGGCGCCGCCTGCCTGGATCGACGGAAAGGCAATCGCAGAGATGGAATTGAACTCGTATCCCGGCGGTCCTCCCGTGGCGGTGGACCTAACCCTCACCGAAGATGCCTTTCCATTGGTAGAAGACAACGCTGCCGCGGCGACCTTAAGGGCAACGATCCTGAAAGAGATCAAGGGCGCTTGGGTCAAGGTCACGAAAGAAGAAGTCGTCGAGTAGCGGCTACAGGGTAGGTCTTTCGGGGGGCCAACCGATCAACCTCTTCGTATACTTTGCTTGAAGTGAGCCACGTGCCCGCCTATACGCGACCACAGGGATTCTCGCAAACCTTGACTCCTGAAGAGGCGAGCGAGCTGATCCGCACTTACCAGCATCGAGATGCCGGTATTTCCAGCAACGTGACCATAGAAGATATGGCGGAGACTCTGGGTATTAGCGGCGATCAGGTCCGTCGCATGGTCACCGACATGCGCGCTCGGCAAAGCTTGCCCAATCCTCCAATCCCTGCCAGCACCTGGGTTCGAACGCGGCTGTGGATATGGGTTCTCGTCGCTCTCATCGTGCTTGGATTCTCAGGTGGAGGCATGCTCTCCCGAGCATTCAGAGGCATCAGCGGAGGCGCCGCGGGCAAAGACCGGCCAGTGCGGTTAACCCGAGACGAGCGAGCGGGGATCTATCATCGCGACAAGGTCGACTTGGGAACGCGGCTGGGATTTGTTTCGCCGCCAGGCTTCAGCTACGAGGTGAAAGTCGGCTCGATCGATGCGGCAGCCAACGGGAGCGGAGACAACTACATCGAGGTCGAGGGCCTTTCCAAGGAGAACGTGGCGATCGTCCAACGGCAGTGGGCCGAGAACGTTACGGATGCACTGCGAAAGGCTGTTCCCCAGGCCGACGTGAAATGGGTGAACGGCGCGGCGGTTGCACAGGTGTTCTTGAACTACTTCCCAGGCGGCGATCCGGTGCCTGCCGACTTCACGCTCCACGAAGGCGACTTCCAACCAGGTGGCGATCTGAAGTCCTTGCGCGAGCAGGTTCTAAAGGCTATCCAAGAGCATTGGGACGACATAGTCGATTAGCTTCCCGTTCGAATTAACTTCACGGCGGTAAAATGCCGCCTTCCATGGACTATAGGCGTCAATATGTGCGCGACCTGCTTCAGCTTGCCCCAGGCACGCAGGCGTCCGCCTATGGTTGGGTGAAGACCCGTCGAGACAGCAAGGGAATCTCGTTCGTTCAGGTCAACGACGGCTCCTGCTTTCAAGATCTCCAGGTCATCGTCAACGAAGGGGTCTTCCCGCCCGACGATCTAAAGCGGATCACCACGGGTGCGTGCGTGCGTTTCGACGGCGAGATCGTGCAATCTCCGGCGGCTGGTCAGTCGGTGGAGCTTCGAGCCAGCGGTGGGGAGGTCTTTGGCGGAGCCGATCCGCAAAACTATCCGCTCCAGAAGAAAGGCGCCTCCTTTGAGTTTCTCCGCGAGATCGCGCATTTGAGGAGCCGAGGCAACACCTTCGGCGCAGTGTTCCGGATGCGCGCGGAGGCCGCTCAAGCGATCCATCAATTCTTTTACAAGCGCGGGTTTCACTACATCCAGACCCCGATCATCACGGCCAGCGATTGCGAAGGAGCGGGCGCGATGTTCGCCGTGAGCACCCTTCTCGAGCCAGAGCTCTGCGCGACCGACAAGGGTGAGGACTCGCGTTGGCGGTTGAAGGGCACAGATCCAACACAAGACTTCTTCGGCAAGCCGGCGTTCCTCACCGTCAGCGGCCAGCTCGAAGCGGAGAGCTTGGCCCTGAGCATGACCAACGTTTACACGTTCGGCCCGACGTTCCGGGCGGAGAACTCCAGCACAACCCGACACCTCGCCGAGTTCTGGATGGTCGAGCCGGAGATGGCGTTTTGCGATCTCGAAGGCAACATGAACCTCGCCGAGGAGTTCCTGAAGGAAACGATCGCGCACCTCATGGACAAGCGCGCGGATGATCTCCAGTTCTTCAATCAGAGGATCGAGCCGGACTTACTGAAAACGTTGGAGCACGTCATGAGCTCGGACTTCGAGCGCATGACCTACTCGGATGCAATCAAGCTCTTGGAGAACAGCGGTGAGAAGTTTGAATATCCCGTGTTCTGGGGCGCTGACCTTCAGAGCGAGCACGAGCGTTGGCTCACCGAGACCAAGGTTGGCAAGCCCGTGATCCTGACCGATTATCCCAAGGAGATCAAGGCCTTTTACATGCGCATGAATCCGGATGGCAAGACGGTGCGCGCCATGGACGTCCTGGTTCCCCGCATCGGGGAGATCATCGGCGGGTCGCAGCGCGAGGAGCGCTTGGACATCCTAAAATCGCGAATCGAAGAATCCGGACTGCCGCTCGAACCGTATTGGTGGTATCTGGACCTGCGAAGATTCGGATCCGCCCCTCACGCCGGATTCGGCCTTGGCCTGGAGCGGTTCCTGATGTATGTGACCGGAATGAAGAATATTCGCGACGTGATCCCGTTCCATCGCACCCCTGGCCACGCGGAGTTCTAAGCTGCGCCTAAACATCTTCCGAAGCTTCGATCCGCGCCTCTCCAAGGAGCTGCGGGGCCAGCGCAAGACCATTGTCAAGGGCCTGATCTGCGTGCTGTTCGTCGCGTTGACCGCGACTGGCACGGGCTTCCTCATCAAGTACAGCATCCAAGCCATCAGCGATGCCGGCCAGATCAAGCAACAGAGGATTTTCGCCAAGGACGAGGTCCAGCGCCTGGCACGTGAGCTGCATAAGTCTCCCGTGGCGGTGGGCAACGAGCTGGCAGCCATCGAAGAGGGACGCACGTTCCGGACAGACCTGAGCAATCAGGAAGAGCTAGGACTGGCTCAACGGCTTGGCGTCAGCCAGACATACCTTCGAGATCGGATCAGTCGAATCTATCAGGACCGGAACACGACGACGCCGCTCAAGAACGTGCCGCCCTTGGAGCGGCTTGCCTTCTGGTGCGGAGTGATCGTGCTGATGTACGGCGTGCGCTACTGGTTTACGCGGGGCGTCACGTACTACCTCAGCCGCGCTGCTAACCGCCTCGCCAGCGATTTCCGAATCAAGCTGTTCAACAAGCTGCAGCGCCTGCCCATCAGCTACTTCAACGAGAAGAGAGCCGGCGCCATTCAGAGCGCGCTTACCAACGACGTCAACGTGTTCCAGAACGCCGTGACCATCGTGCGAGACAGCCTCGAGGGGCCCGTGAAGATGGTCGGGGCAGCTGTTGGAATTCTGATCCTACAGTGGCAGTTGTTTATCGCGGCGCTCGTTGTTTTCCCGTTCATGCTCCTGGTGATTCAGCGGAACGCCAAGAAGATGAAGCAGGCCCAGGCTGTCGTGCAGGACAACCTCGCCGACGTCTCCGCAATGACGAACGAAAGCCTTCTCGGAACCCGCGTGATTCGCTCGTTCTCCGCCGAAGAGGCGATGACGGAGCGCTATTCGGCGCTGGTCGAGAAGAGCTTCCGCAGCCAAATGCGCGCCGTGAGCTACATCGCCCGGCTGCGGCCAATGGTCGAGCTGATCGGCGCATTCGGCATGGCCGGCGTGCTCTTCCTTTGCGGATGGCTGGCTTCGACGGGAGCCTTGCTTGTAGCCGACATCGCCGCCACGATCTATTTGTTAGATTTGATCAACCAAGGCTTTCGTAACCTTGCGTCGGTCAACAACACGTATGCCCAGGTGCAGGCTGCAACCAACCGAATTTACAACGAGATCCTCGATGTGCCTGAGGAGCACGTGGATGCACGCGGAGAGCGCACTATCCCCACTCCGGTGGGTCGGATCGAGTTCAAGAACGTGTCGTTCACCTATCCCGACGGCACCGCTGCGTTGAATAACGTGAGCTTCACGATCGAGCCGGGTACGAGCCTCGCGCTGGTTGGGCCGAGCGGAGCGGGGAAGAGCACGATCGCGGATCTGATGCTGCGCTTCTACGATCCATCCGGTGGCCAGATCCTGTTCGACGGCGTGGACGTCCGGGAGCTGGATGTGAGCTGGCTGCGAAACCGGATCGGAGTCGTGCCGCAGCAAAACTTCCTATTCGCGGGCACGATCGCGGAGAACATCCGTATGGCCAACCAGGCTGCAACAGACGAAGAAGTGAAGGACGCTGCCATCGCTGCTCATGCGGATGAGTTCGTCTCTGAAATCCCGGAGGGATACGAGACGTTGGTCCACGAAAGGGGCGTTCGCTTAAGCGGCGGCCAGATGCAGCGCGTGGCCATCGCGCGGGCCCTTGTCCGGAAACCCACGGTCCTCTTGCTCGATGAGGCGACGAGCGCGCTGGACGCCCACAGCGAGCAAAAGGTGCAACAGGCCCTCGACGAGGTTATGAGCCAGCGGACCACGCTCTTCATTGCCCACCGCCTCACCACCGCCGCGCGCGCTGACCGCATCGTCATGCTCCGGCGCGGCGAGATCGTCGAGCAGGGCGCCCACCGTGAGCTCATGGAAGCCAACGGCGCCTACGCCGGTATGTATCGGGCGTTCAACAGCGGGCTGCTAGACGAGAGCCTCGCCTGAGCGAAAATGCACTCTCCAAGCAAAATGGAGCCGATGAGCGCTGCAAACCCCGCCCTCTCTTGCAACGCGCTCTCATGCGGCTATCCCGGAAAGCTCGTTCTAAAGGACGTGACGTTCGAGCTTCGGCCCGGCAGCGTCGTGGCCTTGCTTGGTCCGAATGGAAGCGGTAAGTCAACCCTCCTCCGGACCATCACGGGTGAGATCCCGCCGCTGGAGGGCTCTCTCGCGATTTGCGGCCGGCCGGCGGAGACGCTTTCAGCCAGAGAGCGAGCTCAACTCGCCGCCTTCGTGCCCTCGGAAGAACGGACGGAGTTTCCTTTTCTCGTTCGCGAGATCGTGGCTATGGGGCGCATCCCGCATTCGGAGGGCCTTTTCGACAGCAAGGAAGACGACGAGATCGTGTTGGAGGCCATGCGGCAGGCGGAGTGCGAAGCTCTTGCCGAGCAGCCGGTCACCCAGGTCAGCGCAGGAGAGCGCCAGCGCGCGTTGCTCGCCCGCGCGCTCGCGCAACGCGCTCCCATCCTGCTCCTGGACGAGCCGACCTCCCACTTGGACCCTGGCCACCAGGTCACATTCGCGAAGCTTGTGCGGCGTCTCTCCGATAGCGGCCTCGCGGTCCTCGTTGCGTTGCACGATTTGAATCTTGCCGCGCACATAGCTACCGAAGCTCTACTGCTTCATGGCGGAGCAGTAGCCTGCGCGGGGCCGGTTGACGCAGTCTTGAGCTCACAAGCGTTGGATCACGCCTATGGCGCTAGCTTTGAACGCATAAAAGGCTCAGACGGGATTCTCCGCCTGAGCCCTGAATTTCTTAGCGAATAAGATCGTTATTTGCCGTGCATGCCCGATTCCGAGTGGTACCACTGACCCTGGGCGGTTACGCTCGCCCTTTCCGGCTTGCGTGTCCGGTCTTGAAGATTTCGCGGCGCCAAGAGTTTGGGAGCGCCCGGCGCGAGGGCCGAGATCTTTTTGACATTTGTTTGCTCGGGAGCTTCGGTCGACGGCAGACCGGCAGGGAGTGGCTGCTTGTCCTTTGTCGTGCCGGACTTAAGGGCCGCGATTTGCTCATCCCGTTTTCGTGCTTCCGCTTCGTCCAGCTTCGCCTGGGCCGCAAGAGAATCCTCCTCTGCGTTAGGGGGTGTGGCGCTCTTGAGACTGCTTGCGTTCATAGCTCCCACCACGAGAAGCAGAATTACCAGGAGGGCGCCGATAAAGATCGGCTTCTTGCGTTTTTTCATCTTGACGAGACCTTTAGAGAATAATTGCTAGCTGGAATGGTATCAGAAACCCCTACAAGGATCGCGATCGATGCGCGCCTTGTCGGCGGTCAGAGCACCGGCGATAGCACCTACTGGACTGGCCTTCTCTTTGGCCTCAGCCGCGTAAACGCCAATTTCCGGTTTCTGCTCTTCTCTAACGCTCGAAGGCCTCCGGGCATTCCCGAAGGTGACAGATTCGAGTGGGTTAGGATCCCCGCCAGAAGCTCCAGGTGGTGGAGCATGGCCCGTTTTCCCCTATTTGCGCGGCGCATGGGAGCTAGCGCGATCCACACTCAGTACAGCCTGTCGCCCCTTGCCGGAGGAATCGGTATTACGACCATCCACGACGTCTCTTTCTTCGTCGGGCCGCAATGGTTCAAGCCGAAAGATCGGGCAATTCTGCGGGCGTCGGTTCCCGCTAGCGTGAAGCGGGCGGCCAGGGTACTTACCGTATCGGAGACATCCAGAGGGGAGATCGAGCAGTTCATTCCCTCCGCTTCGGGGAAGGTGAGAGTGACGCCACTGGCGGCCCATCCGGCGCTACGAGCCCAGAAGAAGGCCACTGCGCGGCAGTACGTGAAGAAGGCGCTTGGCGTCGAGTCGCCTTACGTCCTCTCCGTAGGCACGAAGTGGCCCAGGAAAAACGTGCAACTCGCAGTCCGAGCGGCCGGCTTGCTTCCGCCTGAGCTCGCGCACAAGCTGGTCCTCACGGGGAAGGCCGGCTGGGGCGAGCAGGGCGTCGGGGGACGTGTCGTTTCAACAGGCTATGTGTCTGTGGAGGACCTCGCCGCGCTCTACTCAGCCGCCGATCTTTACCTGGCGCCAAGCTTTCACGAGGGCTTCGGGATTCCGGTGATAGAGGCTTTTCTCTGCGGATGCCCGGTGCTTTCCAGCAGCGGCGGCGCGTTGCCTGAAACCGCGGGGGATGCTGCAGTTGTTGAACCCACTTGGGAGCCTGAGCATTGGGCTCGCAGCATCGAAGATCTGCTGGGTGATTCGAGTAAGCTCGATGGGCTTCGAGCGAGAGGGTTCGAGCGGGCAAAACGTTTTTCATGGGAGGAAACCGCGCGCAAGACGCTGGAGGTCTATCGGGAGGTGGCGAGCTGATCGATTCCGAGCTTTTGTCCCTTCTCGCATGCCCGATCTGCGCCGATCACAGTCCGTTGAGGCAAGCCGGCAGCTATCTCGTCTGCACCAAAGACGGCACGGGCTTTCCCATTGAGCAAGGGATTCCTAGACTCCTGCCTGAGTGCGCGATCTCGCCCGACGAAATGAGGACCCGACTCGCATGATTGGCAACCAGTTCAAGGTCCTGATCCTCCATGGGCCGAACCTGAACCTCACCGGCTTCCGCGAGCCCGACGTATACGGGAAGAAACCCCTGGACGAGATTGACGCGGATATCCAAGCCGCCGCCGCGAAAATGGACGTAGAGGTCCGCATCCTCCAATCGAACTCCGAAGGCGTTCTCATCGACACGATCCAGGAGCATCGCCGCTGGGCGGACGCCATCGTGATCAATCCGGGCGGCCTCTCGCACTATTCGATAGCTTTGCGGGACGCGTTGGCAAGCGTTCGACTTCCCGTGGTCGAAGTCCACGTGAGCAATATTCACGCGAGGGAAGAATTCCGTCGGCATTCCGTCGTATCCCCTGTAACGGTCGGCCAGATCGTGGGCCTCGGAGGATACGGCTACATCCTCGCGCTCGAGGCGTTGCTAAACGTAGAAAAGGAAGTTATTTAGATGAATGCGATAACGCGAGTGCGCGAGAAGATGAAAGAGCAGGGCTTGCCTGCGCTGCTCGTCAACAACGTCGAGAACGCCGGATGGATGACCGGTTTCAGCGGCTCTAGTGCCAACGTCGTGATCACTCCCGATGACGGCGTGTTCATCACCGACAGCCGCTACACGGTCCA
>JAXDKF010000099.1:0-3827 GCA_034667265.1 Fimbriimonadaceae bacterium | reverse complement strand
TGTGAACTGGATCATGAACCTCCAGATCCGCATCCCCGCCGGCGCAAAAGATCACTTAGAAACCCAGACCGTGCCGGTGGACGAGGGCATCACCATCCACACGCTAATGCCGCACATGCATCTGCTGGGCAAATCGATGAAGGCCGTCGTGGAGCTGCCCGATGGCAAGGTGAAGCCGCTGATCTGGGTCGACGATTGGGACTTCAACTGGCAGCTCCAGTACGCGCTCAAGGAGCCGATGCACGTGCCCGCCGGCTCGACCATCCGCGTGGAGGCGATCTACGACAACTCCGCCGACAATCCGCGCAACCCCAACAATCCTCCCAAGCGCGTAAAGTTCGGCGAGCAAACCGACCACGAGATGTTCTTGATGGTCATGGGCTATACGGTCGATGGGGAGAAGTTGCGCCAGGGGCGGTAAATGGTAAATGGCTCCGGACATGCCCGAAAATGCGACGCTGCCTCGACACGTGGAATCGGAATCAGGACACGTTCGCAAAACACGTTCCGTCGTGTCGAAGCTTCACGCATCCCCGGTTTAAGCCTCAACACGCGGGGCGCAATCGATAACGGGACATGACTCCACTTCCGCGTGCTGAGGCAGCCTTTTCGCACCCAAGCACCAGCCGCCTAACGCCGATCGCCTCCCCTCCGCGACCTCCGCTTCCACCACGACCTCCGCGTGAAATCCCAACACCGTAACACCGTAACACCGCAACACCGTAACACCGTAACACCGCACCAGCCCTACATCCCCACCGCCGTGTAGTGCTTCAGCCCCTTCCGCCACAGGATCTGCCCGAGGAAATAGGCCCCCACGATCCACGCAAGCTGCCCCAAAATCAACGTGTGCGACGTCTGCCCCGACACCCGCCCGACCAGGATCTCCGTCGGCACGCCCGTCGTGAAATAGAACGGAAACGCGTAGGCGAGGTGCCTCGCCCAGTCCGGCAGCACCGCCACCGGAAAGAGCTGTCCCGATAGGAACAGCATCGGGATGTAGTAGAGCTCGAAGATCGCCTGCGCCTCCTGCGTGAAGAGCGCGAGCATCGCCATCATGTACACGAAGTTGAAGCTCAGCAGATGCCCTAGGAAGACCGACACCCACAGCTCCCAACCCAAGTACACGTGCGCGTCGCCCAGATAGGAGCGGTACGCAAACAGCAGCAGGAGAAAGAACGGAAAGAACAGCGTCGGCCGGATCACGCGCCACGCGATGTTCCGGAAGAACGTCATCTGATAGAACGACATCGGCCGGATGAGCGCCACCGAGAACTGCCCCTCCTTGATCTCCATGGCCAGCTCCCACCTGATGTGGCTGGTCACGAAGCACCCGATCAGCAGCATGCAGAGGTAGTACAGGACGAAGTCGCTCGAGCTGTACCCGCCGATATGCCCGCCCATCGCCTCGTTGGCCTTGGCCCACACGAGCGGCATGGTGATGGCCACGACCACGTCGGTCATGATCCAGATCAACCCGCTGGCTCGGTAGGCGACGCCGTCCTGGAAGTAGATGCTGAACAGCGCTCGCCACTTGCGGAGGGTGGCGGTCATGCGCTGGAGGTTACTCGCGGGGCGGGCCGTAAATGGTGAGGCGATTGCGCGGCTACGGTAGCTATACCTGGAACTACACTATTTCGTGCCTCTAGTCCGGCGTTTGCGGGGTCAGAGCGCAACGGGTTGCAGCGGGCCGCGCGTACAATCCCTTGAGTGAAAGTCGAGTTTGCCTTCGTCGCCGAGTCGGCAGTCAGGGGTGCCGATGGAAAAATAACGGCGGAAGGCATCTTTTGCGACGTCGATCTCTTTCGGGTGCCAGGGCACCTGCAGTCGTTCGCCGTCGTCTTTCGGCTCCGTGTAGATAACAATGACTTAGGAGCCAAGCACGTACTCAAGGTTGCCGTGATCGACACCGAAGGCAACATCCAGGGAGGCATAGCACTGGAATTTGCCCTTCTAATGGCAGCAACTCCAGCGAAAAACGGTTGGGCTGAAAACTTTGTGACACTTACGAACGTGGGCTTTGAGAAGCCCGGGCACTATGGCGTCGCGATTATCGTCGATGACGTCTCGCTTTGGGAGATTCCGCTACGCGTATTTAGCCAAGGGAAGGATCACATATGAGACAAGCAAAGAAGTCCGAAGACGTGAAGGAAGCTACCTTTTTGGGTGCCAACGTGAAGATGGAGGTGTACAGCACCTATCCGATTAGCATTGCGAGGGCCGATTTCGTGAAGCACCCCAAGCGCGCTAGCAGGCCCATAAAGGACATGGCGGCAGAAGCTCGCCGCGAGCATGAGCGCGGCGAAACGGAGCAATTTTAAGGCGGCGTGAGGTCTTTTCGCACCAAGCGTTACAAGAAGTGTTTGGCGCGGCTGCCCAAAACAATTCAAGACCTCGCACAGAAGAGCTTCAGTCTGTGGGAAGGCGATACCAGCCACCCAGGTCTTAACTTCGAATTGATCGACGAGGAAGACCGCATTTGGTCGGCTCGCGTAGGACTTCATCACCGCGCCCTGTGTTATGAAGACAGTGGCGATTACGTGTGGTACTGGATCGGAACCCATGCCGAATACGATCGGCTAATCGGCTAGTCAGGCCGGATTGAACTCTTATTGCGGCCTTGGCTGGACAGGCGAACGCTTATATCTGCCGGCGTCGGAGAGTTTCGCCTGGAACGCAGCAGACGGCTGTCGCTGTTGCTCTAGTCACGCAACTTCAATGGCGAAGAGGTGATTGGATGAAGCATTTGTTGTATCCGGCTCGGATCCTACGGGACACCGGCGAGTTCTGGGTGAAGGTTCGCAGCGACAGGGATCTGGGGGTGACGGCCGGAGTGCTGTTCCTCGTGTCCTTCGTCTTTCTCGGCCTCTACGGGTTCATCATGGGATGGCGAGGCGGCGCGATGCAGGCGCTCAGCGCGGGGGTCAAACTGCCCGTGCTCTTCCTCCTGACACTCCTCATCTGCCTGCCCACGCTCCACCTTCTGCACCTTCTCTTTGGATCGAAGCAGAGCGTCATGCAGCAGATCGTGCTCATGCTGGCCACGATCGCGATCACCGCCACCCTGCTTCTCGGGTTCGCGCCGGTGATGGCGTTCTTCATGATGACCACGCAGAACTACCCGTTCATCAAGCTCCTGAACGTCTTGATCATCGGTATATGCGCGGCGATCGGCGTGAAGTTCTTTGCGCAGGGGATGCGCTCGATCGCGGTCGAGGAAGACTCGGCCGTCGGGATGCGGCAGAACATCCTGAAGAGCTGGATCGTGCTGTACACCTTCGTCGGGACGCAGCTCGCGTGGACGCTGCGGCCGTTTATGGGCGATCCCGAGCTGCCGTTCCAGTGGGCTCGGCACGTGGGCGGCAACTTCTACGTCGACATCGTGAGGTCGGCCGGGAAGCTGTTTGGCATGGGCGACTAGGGCACCGGGAGTAAAGTTCTTGGTGATGCCCACCGCCGCCAACGAGCTGTTCTTCGAAGACCTGGAATTGGGCAAGCAGTACCCGTGCGGCAAGACCACGGTCACGCGGGAAGAGATCAAAGAGTTCGCCCGACGGTACGACCCGCAACCCTTCCATCTCGACGAAGAGGCGGCGCGGAACAGCGTGTTCGGCACGCTGGTGGCGAGCGGCTGGCACACCGCGGCGCTGACCATGAAGCTCCGAGTCGAGGGCGAGCTGCAGCTCGCCGGCGGCTGGATCGGACTCGGCGTCGACAAGCTCGTGTGGCCGAAGCCGGTCCGACCGGACGACACACTGACCGCTACGACAGAGGTCCTCGATATGCGGGAGTCGAAATCCAAGCCGCAATGGGGCGTGATCAAGTTG
>JAXDKF010000098.1:0-9083 GCA_034667265.1 Fimbriimonadaceae bacterium | reverse complement strand
TCGAGGTATCGGTCCACCGCCGCTGCGTTTTCAACACTTTTCGGCAGCGCTGCCAGGAAACGCGTCAGGCGCTGGAGACCGCTCTCGCCTTTCTCTACATAGTCGAGAATGCGATGCACCCATTCGGGGTCGTTCTTCTCGCCTGAATAGGTGGGGCGATAGCGGCTGGTCAGAAACTGGACGTCGTGCCCGCGCTTCCTCAACGCACCCGCGATCTGCAGGGCGCGCATCTCAAACCCACCATCGAAGTCGGGCGGACACAGGTTGCTGATCATCACGATGCGGACGCCGCCCACTAAGCGGCTCCCACTTTTTGTCCGGCGCGGCTCAACACATCGGCAAACACGGCTTCGGTTTGATCGAGGATCTTGTCGAGGGTGTACCGCTCCTCGATGACCTTCAGCCCTGCAGTCGCCAGCTTGGTCGTAAGGGATCGATCGGTCAGGACTCTTTCCATGTGCCGCGACAGCGTCTCGGCATCGTCGCGACCGAAGAGAAGGGCCGATTCTTCATGCTTCACGACTTCGCGGATCGAGCCATCGATGCTTCCCAACAACGGCGTCCCGCTTGCAAGGGTCTCGATGATCGTGCCCGCGAAGGGCTCGCCGTATCGAGAGCAGCTCACGAAAGCCGTGGCCCCACGCATCTTCTCCAGCACCGCGTCTCTGGGCATCTTGCCTGGGAAGCTGACCCTCTCACGGATTCCGCCTGACTCAGCCGCGCGATCTAGCTCTTCGCGGTACTTCGGATTGCCAGGATTGCCCGCCACTTCCAACCGCCAATCAAGGTCGGGGCGGCGCTTGAACAAGAGAGCTCCCGCTTCAACCGCATTATGGATTCCCTTTTCCCTATCCAACCGCGAGGCCATAAAGAACAATCGCGGCTCGTCACGCGGCCGGTCAACGTCTCGCTGCAACGGAAAATCCGCGCCCCGTGAGATGACGTAGGGGTGCGGCACCTTCATGCCGTGCTCAAAGAAGTAGTCGCGCAAGAACTCGCTCACGAACGCGATATTCGAATAATCCACCGCTCGCTCGACCTCGTACCATTTCCGGGCCACCGTGCCCATCGCCATTCGAAACCCCGGCATCTCCTTGGGCCATCGGACCATCTGGTCGACGATGTACGTCCCGCCCGCGTGCCACAGGATCGGAATGCCCTTTTCAGTCAGCGGATAGGCCGAAGCGAGGCTGATGCGATGCAAGCCGAAGCAATAGGCCAGGTCGTAGCTGCGCCCCCGCAGGAACTCCCGCATGGCGGGCACGTTGTGTTCGGCCACCGTCGTGCAGGCCACCCTGCGCCAGGCGGCATCGGCCCGGCGGGCAAGGCCGCTTTTCGAGCTAATCGGAACGTAACGAAAGATGCGGTGGACCCATTCGGGCTCCGGCTCTTCCAGCTTGAACCCGCTTCGAAGATGGCTCGTGACTACGTCCAGCTCGTGGCCCCGGTCCCGCAACGCGCGAGCGATCTGGAATGCGCGAAGCTCGTACCCCCCGTCGTAATCCGGCGGGCACTTGTTGGTCACGAGGAGGATCTTCAAACCTTTGCGGGCGAATCGCCCAATTAAGAAACGTTCTGGCGAGGCCGCTTGAAGCCGTTTCCTGTGGAGAACCTATCGAAAACCGGTATGGAAGCGTGCCTGAAAAACACTCAGTTTTGGAAAGTTCGCATCGATGGTTCCTGAAGTTGCCGTCTATTGCGCACGATACAAGACCGTAATTCTAACAGGATTGCCGTTAGTATTACTAGGTGTAAGGCGGGGTCATGTACCCTGCCTTTCACGTGTATGCCTGCCGCTTCCGAGGGCAACTGGGAAGCGAAAGGTAAATAACCTATCAAGGGAAGAAGGAGGCCTAACCCTATGCGTACCAGCTTGAGGGCAATCAGCTGTGTCGCCGTGGCAGCGGCAGCCTGCTTCGCGTCGTCGGACACGATCCTACGACAGCGACAGCTGGCGGATCTAAAACTAGCGTCGAGCACATCGGTGTTCGATAGGAACAACTGCACGGTCGTCGGTATCGGCGCCGATGGCGGTGGTTCCCCAGTCGCAACTCTCCGGTTCACCGGAATGTATGCGAGCTTCGGCCAGGCTCTGGCAACAGCGCAAGACTGGTCGCCTTATAACCTCGTCCAAGTCCGCATCAAGAACCTGGAGTCGCGAAGCGTGAACTTCATGTTCATCGTGATGCTCAAGAAGTCCATCACGGATTACACCAACGCCTTCACGGGCAGGGTGATCTTGGCGCCGGGCGAGTCGAGACTTTGCATGTTCCACCTGAACGTGGACAGCTCTGAGCCCTACAAGATGGAATACCTGCGGCCTGTTCTCTCCGAGCCGTACAGCGACGTCATCGCGGGCATGAACACCCGAGATCTGCGAACGATTTACAACTGGCGGATCTCCAACCAGGACACCGGAACGGCGAGTCTAGCCATCAGCAACATTCGGCTTCTCCGCCAGAACCTCGTGTTCGATGACATCACGGATTATTGGGGCCAGTACACAGACCGAGATTGGCCGGCCAAGATCAAGACGGACAGCGACTTCGCCGCCCGCAAGGCGGATGAGCTGACCGACCTTGCCAACAACCCCGGCACGAATGGCTACGCGGGCAACCCGTTCATGGCCGGTCCTGCAGCGGTCGGCAATTGGAAGACTGTGCGGAGCCCGAGCGGACGCATGTACCTGCAGCACCCGAACGGAAATCTGTTCTGGAGCGTGGGGGTCAGCGGTGTAACGGTTGGCGCCGCCACGCAAATCCAGGGCCGGGAGAATCACTTCAAAACTCTGCCGAGCACGACCGGTTCCCTTGCCGGCGCTTATATCATGCGGCCCACTCCGGATGGAGATCGGCTCTGCCTTTCCTTCGGCATGAAGAACCTGATGACCAAGTACGGCACGAACTACATGCCGTCGTGGCAATCGATGGTTCGCAAGCGCTTGATCTCGTGGGGGATCAACACCTTGGGTATCCAGTGTGCCGACGAATTCTTGGACAACACGATTCCGTACACGCTCATCGAAGACACGGACAGCTTCAAGACGCGGCTGCGCACCCCCTATATGCTTTGGGGTTCGATGCCCGACCCGTACACGACTGGCTTCACCACGTGGATGACGGCCAAGTTCACAGCCGACCTCGCACCGCACCTTGCCAAGCAGAACTTTGTTGGCATCTTCGTGGACAACGAGATCTCCTGGGGCGATACGAGCAGCTTGGACCGGTACTACAACATGCCTCGGGGCGTGCTCAATTCAACTGCGAGTCAACCGGCCAAGACCGCCTTCATGAACCAGCTCCAGGCCAAGTACGGCACGCCCGCCGCGCTGAACGCATCCTGGAACACGAGCTATTCGTCGTGGACGGATTTCTTGAATAAGCAGTGGCTGCCTCGCGGAACCTACACAGCTGGGATGAAGACGGACTTTTCGAGCTTTATCACGAAGTTGGCTGAGAAGTACTACTCGCAGGTGGATACGGCTCTGGGGGCAGCGGGCCTCCGATCCCTTTATCTGGGTTCCCGGTTCGACGACTTCACGCCTGAAGTGGCGAATGCCGCGGCAAAGTATGTGGACGTCGTGAGCTTCAATATCTATCGAAGCGTCGAGAATGTCGACTGGAACTTCCTGAACGGCCTCGCCAAGCCCGTGCTCATCAGCGAGCTCGGTTACGGCACGAAGGCACGCGGCACGTTCGGCGGTCCGGCCACGGCGTTCTCCCACGAGGAGCGCGCAGCTCGGATGAAGGCCTTCCTGAACAAGGCGCTGACAGCGACCAACATCGTCGGCGTGCATTGGTACTCGTATGCGGACCAGCCCATCACTGGGCGATGGTCGGATTACGAGAACTCGGGCATGGGCCTAGTGGACGTGGCCGACACGCCCTACTCGGAATCGGTCAAGGTCCTTCGCGATTTCACGAAGACCATGTACACCGTCCGCGGCTAAATCACAATTGGGCCATCCATTCCCCCGCGGATTGGATGGCCCTTTTTCATTTATTCACCCGCCGACCGGGCGAATGCTGTTCCACCTGCAACAAGAACCGCCAAGTACCCGCAACCGTGCTAGACTTGCCCCGGCCGCTCGTTCAGCCCGTGACATTGCTTGCGAACGCTCCCTATGGATCGGGGAACCGCCAATACGGTGGGATCAGCACCAACGCCTAACAGGAAATGTGCCGCACGAGGGAAGCGGCATTTGCGAGGCGCTCTGATCCCGCTCAAGGGAGATACGAGCAATGCGTCAACTGCACCGCCTAACGGCAGCGGCCGGATTCTTGGCACTCGTGGCCGTCGTCCAAGCGGACACCATCCTGCGACAGTCGTCTTTTGACCTGAGCAGGGCGGAAGATCCGACTTACTTCCAAAATTGGAAAACGCAGGTCGAAGGCATCGGCACGGATGCCGAGGGCCTTACCTCCGCGCAACTCTACTTCCCCGTCCAGAAGGCGAACCTCGGACGGACATCAACAACCTCCTCACAGGACTGGTCGGCCTACAACATCTTGGCCGTCAAGCTCACCAATCGTGAGTCGTTCCCCTGCGAGTTCAGAGCCCTCGTGTATCTCACGGCGAGCCCGAACGACGGCGCAAACATGTTCTCCGGCAAGATCGTAATCGGTCCAAACGAGACCCGCCGGTTCCTGTGCTACCTGAACCCTGACGACGCGATGCCCTACGGCCTCGAGTACATGCGGCCGGTCCTCTCCGCCGCGTACAACAACGTTTACTCATCCGGGCGGTTCCGCGACCTCCGCACGATCTATCATTGGCGATTCTCCTACCAGGGAACCGCTCCGGCCCGGGTGGACGTGTCCGACCTGCGCCTGATCAAGCAGGACATCACCTTCCAGGGCATGGTCGACAAGTTCGGTCAGTACAACGACCGCGACTGGTCATCAAGGATCCGCACCGAAGACGATCTCCAGGTCCACAAGGCGGCCGAGCAAACCGACCTGGCGGAGAACCCAGGCATGGGCGAGCAATTAGGAACGGACAAGGTCGCGAACGACAACCCGCAGCCCGGCAAATGGGCGATCGTGACCCAAAACAACGGACGCAAGTATTTCCAGCACCCGAACGGCAAGCTCCTTTGGGCCCTTGGCGTGAGCGCCATCCACGGTGGCACGCCAACTCCTGTCGGCGGGCGAGAGAACTATTTCCAAGAGATCCCGAGCACCTCGGGCAGATTCGCAAGCTGCTTCTATATCAGGCCCACGCTCGATGGCAACAACACCTGCTACTCGTTCCACCAGCAGAACTTGATTAGCAAATACGGCGAGAATTACATGCCCACGTGGACGAACCTCGTCAAGGATCGCATGTCGTCATGGGGCCTCAACATGCTCGGCATTCAGTGCCTGGGCCAGTTCTACGACAACACCATCCCCCACACTCAGCTCCTGACGACTCAGAACTTCCCTACGCGGCTCCGTGTTCCGCAGCAACTCTGGGGCTCGTTCCCCGATCCCTATGACCCGTCTTTCCAGTCTTGGATGGCGACCAACTTTGCCGCCGGCCTGGCGCGCTACAACAACCAGACCAACTTCGTGGGCGTGTACGTAGACAACGAGCTCTCCTGGGGCAACACGTTCTCCGACAAAGCGCGATACAACGTGGAGCTGGGCACGCTCAAAGCGCCCGCTACCCAACCCGCGAAGATCGCATTCGTGAACTGGCTATCGACTCGGTATCGCGGCAGCATCGCTGCCCTGAACACCGCCTGGGGGACGTCCTTCAGCTCTTTCAACGACATCCTAGTTGGCGCCTTCCAACCTACGATCTTCCCGGAGAGGATGGCCTTGGACTTCAAGTTGTGGACCCGGCTGTTTGCCGGCACCTACTACGGCGCTGTTCGCGGCGCTCTCACGCAGGCTGGGCTCAGCGGCCTGTATCTAGGTTCTCGATATGCCGACTGGCTGCCTGAGGTTGTGGAGCCCGCCGACAATTACGTCGACGTCCACTCGTTCAACTTCTACCGGACCGCGGGTTACGTGAACTGGAATTACTTCGCCCTCCGCAAGAAGCCCTTCATGTTCAGCGAGTTCGGCCACTCGGTCCAGGCGGACGGCACGTTTGGAGGTCCTGGCGAGGTCTATTCCCAGGACGAGCGAGCGTTCAACATGCAGCGGACCTTGGGAGTGGCCCTAAACTTCAACAACTGCGTGGGCGCGATCCTCTATTGCTACACGGACCAACCCGTCACAGGGCGCTATACGGACTACGAGAACTCGGGCTTGGGCCTGGTCGACATCGCGGATACCCCTCACTACGAAACTGTCAACGCGATCCGAAGCGTCGCCCGCACGATGTACACGACCCGGGGATGATTCAGTGGTCGGTGATCAGTGATCAGTGATCAGTGATCAGTGATCAGTGAACAATGACCGGCGACTGCTTACTGCTTACTGCTTACTGCCCTTCGGCAATCCGCTTACGCTGCCAATTGCGGCTGAGGGCGCTTGCGTAGCCAGAACTTCTCGCCGAAGTGTTTCTCGCCGTACACGCATCCGTAGAGCAGGCCCGTGATCACCATCCAGTACACGCTGGACTCAAGCTTCGCGTGCCGTACTCCGCTCAAGCTGTACACCAGATAAGTGGCGAGCAGCAGACCGGCAATAACCCGAAGCGTGCGGATGTGCAGGTACTCGTGGCGCCTCGCGAGGCGGATGACCCACCAGAGAGACCAAAACAGGAAAGCGAGGTGCAGGACGCCGGGAATCCCGTGGTTAATGAAGGCCTGCATGTAGCCGTTGTCGATGGAGTTGGTTTTGGCCCAGTTGTCGCCGGTTCGGTCGATCGAGTAGCCGCGCGAGTCCCAGCCCGCGCCTAAGGGCGCGAGGTCTATGGCCTGGTCCATCAAGTTGTCGATTCCAAGCTGCCGGGCCCGGAAAGACGAGTCGTTCGTGATCTTCTTCTCAAACGTGGCTTGCACGTAGGCAAGGTCCATCTGCTGCACAAAGACGAGGCCGACCAGCACCACGGCGCCGATCGCCACAATGCCCGTGACGAACACCTTGGTACGTCCCGTGCGAAGCATGAAATACAGGAAGTAGGCGAACAGGAGCAGACACGTGGCGATGGCAAACCTGCTCTGAGCCACCACGGTCCCCAAGAGGAACACAGAAAGGCCGGCGGCGCTTAGCCACACAGATTTCATGCTCATGTTCTTCCCTTGCGCGACCGTCATCCCGATGAGGATCGCCATAGCGACAAGATTCATGAAGCCGAATACGTTAGGGCCGGAGAAGAGCGCTAAGGGTCGTGGCGAGCTCATGTCGAGCTGCAGCTCGGTGACTTCTCCCGCTGCGCCGTTGGCGATGCCGAACTCCGTAGCCCAATGCTTGAGAGGCCCCGGACCATAGCCTTGCAAGATGCCGATCATGCAAGCGATTCCAAGGCAGATCAGAATGGCCTTGAGGAAGGCGCCCGTCGCGGTTCGCGGATCGACCGAGCTCAAAGCAAACGCCGCGCGGAAAGAAAACCAGGTGGTTAGGATGATCGCCAAGTAGGCCAAGATGTCATCCGCCAGCAACACCCGGTTAAGAACCATAGAGGCCCATAGCTGGCTCAATACGGCCAAGCTGAGCCAGATAACGAATGCCAGATCAACCGGAGTGCGAGCGAAGACCTTGACGCCTCGAACCTTGGCGCAGAAGACAACAATTCCAATTGACAAATAAAACGTAAGTGGAAGGCCGAACTGCTTGAAGCCGGGGCGAAAGATGTGCGCGGCAATCAGTAGCCAAGCGCCGAGCGCGGTAAGGATCCGGATGAATCCGACGTACCACGGGTTTTCCTTCAAAGGGAGTTCAACAGCGGTTAGCTGCTGAACTCCCCTCTCCGGCGGCTCTGGGGTGACGGCCACTGCTGCCATAACGATGGACTACTCTGCCGTCCCAGATTCGATGGCAGGTCGCGCCGGCACGGGCTCGGCATCAGGAAGGGCCGAGGTGCTGGAGCGGATGCTGCCGTCCAGGGCAAGGGTATCGCTGACCGTCGGGGCGTAGAGGATCTCTGGCGCCTTCGGCATCACGATCAGAGCTGAGATGATAATTCCGACTGCGAGCCCCATGAGCACGAACACCCTGGAGTTGGGGAAGCTCGGCGTTCCCGGAGGCATCGCCAGCGAGACGATCTGAGCCTGCGCGGTTCGGCCGGCTCCAGTGAGCTTCAGCGGAGCCTCTTGGCTCGCCAGCTGCATCGTCAATTGCTCGAGCTGCAGTTTTCGCTGGAGCAGGGGCGCAAGCTGCTTCTCCGCTTCCGGATAGATAGCGCTTTCCGATTTCAGCTTCGCGAGCGTTCCCTGCATCGTTCCGAGGGAGTTTTGCAGGCTAGAAACCTTGGCTTGCGCGGTCGCGACCGCGTTCTTAAATTGTGAGTAGTTCGGGTTGAGGCTGGTACCCGAGTGTCCGACGATCGTGGCCGGCGTACGAGCAAGCTCGTTCTGAAGATCCGTCAGCTTGGCCGAAAGCTGCACGACTTGCGGGTGACTGTCCGTGAACTTACCGCGCAGCATCTCGAGATCGGAGCGGGTCTGAGTGATCTTTGCGTCGAGGTCCAGCTTTGCGGGGTTTGGCTGCACGTCCGAGCTGGTCCGGATGTATTGCGGGGTCGTAGCAAGCGCCTGCTGCGCAGCCGCGAGCTCGCCCACAGCGCCGGTGTACTGGGCTTCTGTTTGGGCCATCAGCATTTCCGTATCTTTCAGGCTCTTGTCGGTCATGGCGGCCGACGCCTGCGCGTCGCTAATGCTGTATTTGGTCTTTATCTGCTTGATCTGATCCGTGATGGTCGCCAGCTCCCGCTTGTTCTCCTCCAAGGACTTGCCAATATCCATCAAAGCGCCGCCACCGTAGCCTGCGGAGATCTGCTTGTTGTAGTCCATGTAGGCCTGGGCGATGTTGTTGGCTGTGTCCGCTGCGAGCGCGGGGTCGTCCATCGTCACGCGGAGCTGGACAACGTCTGAGCCCTTGTTGTTGTCGATGCGAAGGCGGTTGACGAGACTCGTGTACCGAGCTTCGGCCTTGCTTTGATCGGCAAATGCGTCCGGGTGTTGGGTGGCCGTCATTTGGATCGCGCCG
>JAXDKF010000097.1:0-7094 GCA_034667265.1 Fimbriimonadaceae bacterium | reverse complement strand
CACCGTCGCCATCTCGCTCTTCTTGCTCGGCGGCATGGGCTACGCGTACTATCGCATCGCCGACTACGCCGAGCACACCCTGCCCAACAAGTTCTCGATGGAAGTCATCCTCAAGGACGGCACGAGCTTTACGGAGATCAAGCAGACCATCGACCAGATCCGAGGCATCGAGGGCGTAAAGGCCGCGGTCCACGTCCCCAAAGAGCTTGCGTATCCGCGCTTGGCCAAGCAGCTCGGCCTGCCGGAGATCACGGGCGAGATCGCCAACCCGCTGCCCGACCAATTCAACATCGTTCTCAAGGACGTTTCCGAGGACACCTCAGCAAGCGTTGGCGCGCAGATCCAGTCGCTGCCCGCAGTCAAGGCGGACGGAGTTCGCTACCTCGAGGCTGAGCAGCGGTTCGTCGACCAGATGCTGAGACTGCTCAAGCTGCTTGGGAGCCTCGTTGGGGGATTGCTCTTCGTCACCGCCGGCGTGCTCATCTACAACGCGATCCGGCTGACTATCGTCTCCCGCCGCCTCGAGATCCGCGTCATGCAGCTTGTGGGCGCCTCGCGCTTTACTATCGAAGTGCCGTTCTTGTTTGAGGGCGTGTTCCAAGGCGCCGTAGGCGGTGTCCTGGCGAGTCTTATTCTTTGGGCAACTCATACGCTGCTCGCCCAAGCGCTCGTCGGCTTCGAGGTCTTTGGACCCCTGCCCGAGTTCCCCGTCGGCCTGGTGATGGGCGTGCTCGCTGCAATCGGGGCGATCTACGGCTCGGTCAGCTCGGTTGTGGCGCTTAGCTCGCCCATGCGCTACCGATGAAACTCTCAACGCTCGTCCTGCTTTTCGTTGCGGTCGCAATGGCCGTTCCCGCCGAGTCGCCCGATCCGCAGCGCCGCCGTGCGCGCAGCAAGAAGGTGTCCCAGCTACGGGATCGGTTAAAGAATCTGAGAGAGCAGAAGTCCAGGCTCCAGCACAAGCTTCACAGCAATAAGGTCCAAACCCACCAGACTCTGCAGGACATCGCACGCGTCGACGTCCAACTCGGCCAGGTGGAGACGGCCCTCGAAGAGACGACTCAGCAGCTTGGCCAGAGCAAGATTAAGCAGAAGGTGGTCGCAGTCGAGCTGAATGAAGCAACCCAGCAGCTCGACGTCGTCAAGGCCCAGGTGGGCCAACGTCTACGCCGGATCTATACCGGCGGTCAGACCTCTTCGCTTTCCATCCTCCTCGGGAGCCGGAACGCCGGAGAGATGGCTTCTCGTGCAGACATGCTGACGCTCATCGCAAACTCCGACCATCGAGTGTTCCGCCAATACAAAGAGCTTCAGGCCAAGGTTGCCGATCGCAAACATGTGGCCGACGATCTTGTCGTCCGCATCTCGAATCTTGCGAAAAGACAAGAAGCAGAGCAGGAGACGCTGCACACAGTCCTCAAGCAAAAGAACGACAAGGTTCAGGAGTTGAAGCAGCAGCAGGGCGAGCTCGAGGAAGCTATATCGCAGTTCGAAGAGGACGAGCAGCAGATCACGTCTCAGATCAACTCATTCATGGCTCAGCTCTCTCGTGAGGGCAACACCTTGCCCGCCTTTTCTGGAGGCTTCATAAGGCCGGTTCCAGGGCGTATCACGAGTGGTTTTGGCTGGCGATACCACCCGATCCTTCACATCAGCCGGATGCACAAAGGCATCGACTTCGCTGCGCGCACGGGCACCCCCATCCATGCCGCTGCCGGAGGAATTATCGTGGCGGCGCAGTACATGCGGGGATACGGCAACGTGGTCACGATCGCGCACAGCAGCAGCCTCTCCACGGTTTACGCTCATATGTCGCGCATTTATGTGCGGGGCGGCCAGCGGGTCCGCAAGGGCGAGACGATCGGCGCCGTGGGCGCCACGGGCCTCGCTACTGGCCCGCATCTGCACTTCGAAGTGCACGTGAACGGCCGCGCCGTCAACCCGATCGGCCGGTTCTAATCTGGACGATCATCGCCCTCCGGTCGATGATCCTGCCACGGGAAGAGAGGAGGCTTTCTATCGATCGCCCAGAGGGCGATGCTACGTTTAGAGGAGCCCGCTGAGCCAGTGCAGGATGTTCAGCGCAAGCTGCTTATTGTCGACCCCCGGCTTGTTCATCCCGAACTTGATCGTTTGCTGCCCTTTCGCCGCTTGTTCGGCGGTCGGCTTGGTGATCTGCGCGGAGAGCATCCCTGCCTCGCCAAGCACCACCACCCGCCCACGGCCAAACGACATGGCAACGCCCTGCGCCCATCCGGTTAGCGTAACCGGCTCGCCGATATCGATGCGGCTCCGGCCGGGTGGATCACCGGGCTGCGGTGGTAGCAACCGCGCCGGCCGATCGGCAGCCGTATCCGCAAGCTGCATAAACGGCGCGCTCCAAGCCGGACCCTTTACGGCCTGGCCCGTGAACGACATGACGACATTGACTCGCTCACCTCTATTGCGTCCATTAGTGATCGGGTGATCCTTCAGCAGGCCGTTCTCGCGGCTGAACACGATGGTCCCGCCCTGGTCGCCCTCCGGACCTTCGATCGTGTGCTTCATGTCCTCCACGTACCCCTTGCTCATCTGCACGCCGAACCGCGCCGCCAGCAGCTCATTGGCCGAGCCCATGGGCGCGTGGTCGGCGATGAGCAGTAGCGAGCCACCGCCGGCCACCCAATCTCGCACCGCGTTGCACTCTTCATAGGTGAACGCCCGCTCAGATTCTGTTGCGAAGCCACCCCGCTTGCCTCTCGCATTGGCGATCACCAGCACGCGAGCATCCTTCAAGCTCTCGGCCGAAAAGGGCAGCTTGTTCGCTTGCACGTCATAGCCGTCGTTGGCCAGGAGCTCGCCGAACGCTTTGTATCGATTCGACAGACCATGCACGTTGTTGTGCGCCTCGTCGAACAGCACACGCGGATGCTCTCTTACAAAAGCAGGTCTGGCGACGACGGCCTTAAACTCCGGGTCGGCTTGCTGCTGGGCCCGCGCGACGACGGCGCAGAGTGCGAGGAGAAAGGTGAGTGGCTTCACGGGGTTCGTAAATGGTAAATCGTAAATCGTAAATCGCTCGGAAAATTGGGCCTATTGCGTGGCGGGTGCTACCTGGCGGGAGACTCACTCTTCCGTCGATTTACGATTTACGATTTACGCGCGGGCTCAGATCACCTTCTGCTCGCGAAGCTCCGCGTAGTGGCAAGACTTGAACTTCTTGCCGCTGCCGCAGGGACACGGATCGTTCCGGCCCACCCGAGTCCAGTCGATGCTCTTCATATCCGGGTGCTTCGCGTGGCTTTCTTTGCCATAGCTCGCTCCTCCGCCATAGGTGCCTGAAGTTACGCCCACCAGCTCGGCAGGCGAGTTCTCCATGCGGATCATCTGCGGCTCGGGCTGCGCAGGCTCCGCCTGCACCTTGAGCGTAGCGTGGAAGATCGTCTTCACGGCCTGGTCGCGAATGTCCTTCAGAGTCTGCTGGAACGCGTCGAAGGTCTCGCGCTTGAACGCGATGAGCGGGTCGACCTGGCCATAGCCGCGGAGGCCGATGCCCTCGCGGATGTACTCCACGATCTGCAGGTGGTGCATCCAGTGGTCGTTCACGGCCTGCAGCATCACGTCCCGCTCGACCCGGCGCATGAGCTCGTCCCCGAACTCGTCGATCTTCTTCTGATAGGCTTCTATCGCCTTCGATTGCACGAAGTCGATCAGAGCAGGCCCCGGCGCGTGCTGTTCGAGCTCCGTCACGCTTGAGTAGTCGATAATTGGGAAGACGTCAGCCAAGTCCTCGTACAGCACCTGATAGTCGTACTCCTGTTTGCCTTCGTCGTCCACCATCCAAGCGTTGGCGACGACATCCTCGATGAGCGACCGCACCTGGCCCTGGAGCTCCTCGCGGATGTCTTTGCCGAGCATGATCTCTCGGCGCCACCCGTACGTGTGCTCGCGCTGGGCGTTCAACACGTCGTCGTATTCGAGCACGTGCTTTCGGGCTTCGAAGAAGTGCTGCTCGATCCTCTGCTGCGTCTTCTGGATCATTCCGCTGAGGAATTTGGCGTTGACCTCTTCCATCGGCGGCCAGATCTTCAGCGCCGGATTCTCCATCATCTTCGGATTGAAGATCTTCCAGAGCATGTCCTCCAGAGCGACATAGAACCGGCTCTCGCCGGGATCGCCCTGTCGTCCAGCGCGGCCTCGGAGCTGGTTGTCGATTCGGCGGCTTTCATGTCGCTCCGTACCGAGGATGAACAGCCCCCCTAGTTCACGGACTTCCTCCGCCGCCTTGCGACGCTCCGTGTCGCTCAAGGGAAGTGGCGGCGCCGCGCGCTCCTGCCCGCCACGACGGTGGCTGGCATAGGTCTCCGAGTATTCGTCCTGGCCTTCCTCGTCCCCTTCGTCCGTGAGGTCTCGAGCCATGCGCACAAGCTCGTCTTCGACGCGTCCGCCGAGGAGGATGTCCACGCCGCGGCCGGCCATGTTGGTCGCGATCGTGACCGCGCCTTTACGCCCTGCTTCCGCGATGATCAGAGCCTCTCGCTCGTGGTACTTGGCGTTCAGAACGTTGTGAGGGATGCCGTGCTTGATGGCCTCTTCGAGGTACTCGCGGTTCTTGGCGGTCAAGCCCCAGTGCTCTAGGGCCCAGTCCATCCAATCGCCCTTTAGAACGTCGCCGCTCATGCCCATCTTGGACAAAACGGTGGACACCATCTGCCGGTCCCAGTCGCCGAGACCGGTTTCGTAGATCGCCTTGACGTCGTCCTTAAGCTCCTTGGGAACGTCCTTCGAGTTCTCGATCTTCTGCTGCAGGCGCTTCGCCACGATCAGCTTCTGCAGCATGTCGGGAGTAAGCCGCGCCGACACCTGCTCGGACATTTCGATAGAGCGCGTTCCGACCAGCACCGGCTGCTGCTTCGAGTACAGCTTCAGGATCTCCCAGCCGATCGCGCGGTACTTGGCTTCGAGCGTCTTGAAGATGACGTCCTCGTGGTCGGCTCGGACCATGGGCCTGTGCGTAGGCACGCTCACCACGTCGAGACCATAGATCTTGCGGAACTCGTCCTCTTCAGTCTTGGCCGTACCGGTCATGCCGGCCAGCTTGTGGTAAAGGCGGAACAGGTTCTGGAAGGTGATGGTGGCGATGGTCTGGCTCTCTCGCTGGACCTCAACGTTCTCTTTGGCCTCCAGCGCCTGGTGCAGGCCGTCCGAGAATCGGCGGCCGAACATCAGCCGTCCCGTGTTCTCGTCCACGATCACGACTTCGCCGCCGCGGACCACGTACTCGACGTTCTTATCGAACAACGTATGCGCCTTCAGCGCCGCGTTGACGTAGTGGAACATGCGCGGATCGGCCGCGATGTTGTCGATCCCAAGGATCTCCTCCACCCGGTCCATGCCTTCTTCGCTAAGGCTCGCTTGGTGGTTCTTCTTGTCGACCGTAAAGTTGGCCTCGTCGGTGATCACCTGCGTGATGACGCCGTTGATCTGCTTGTAAACGGTGACGTCTTCGGTCGAGGCTCCGGAGATGATGTGCGGCGTTCGAGCTTCGTCGATGAGGATCGAGTCCACCTCGTCCACGATCGCAAAGTTCAGCTCGCGCATGACCAGCTCTTCCTCGTGGAAGGCCATGTTGTCGCGCAGGTAGTCGAACCCGAACTCGTGGTTGGTGCCGTACGTGATGTCAGCGCCGTATGCCTCTCGGCGGCTGCATTGGCGAAGGTTGAGGTAACGCGGGTCGCCCACCTCGTCGCATCCCGGTTGGTAGATGTAGGAGCCGCCCAATTCGTCGGAGTCGGCGGCCTGGCCCTGAATGACGCCGACGGACATGCCGAGGAAGTGGTAGATGGGGCCCATCCAGACCGCGTCGCGTCGGGCGAGGTAGTCGTTCACAGTGACCAGGTGCACACCCTTTCCGGTGAGCGCATTGAGGTACATCGGCGCGACGGCGACGAGGGTCTTTCCTTCACCCGTCTTCATCTCGGCGATGCGGCCCTGGTGCAGAACCGCGCTACCGACCATCTGCACGTCGAATTGGCGCATGCCAAGCGTGCGATTACTCGCCTCACGCGCGGCCGCGAACGCCTCCGGCATGATCTCTTCTAGGGTCTTGCCCGACGCGAGCTGCTGCTTGAACTCGGCGGTCTTAGCTTTGAGCTCTTCGTCGGAGAGCCTGGCAATGCTTTCTTCGAGCTCGCTGATCTTTGCGACGACGGGCATCACGGCCTCGACGTCACGCTTACTGGTGTCGAATATATTTCTTAGGAATTGCATGATTTCTCGCTGGAGGATCGGGCCGGCCGCGCAACGCGCAAGCAGGCGACGACGAACCTAGCGGGAAATGGGGCCGTCTCGCGAGCGCTGACTTCCTAGGAACCCGTCCTGAGGCTGCCCGAGGCACTCCTCGCGAGGAGGCGGATCGGTCCGCTCTTCGAGTTGGCCGGGAAGCTGCGCAGGTGCGGGCTGCTCGCACTCCATTTGGAGCGAAAAGATCCGCGCCAAGGCGTGCGAGACCTGGGGATCGCTGCTCAGCGAGAGCAGTGAAGCGAGAGCCATGCGCTCGGCCCTGCGCTGGTTCAAACTTGGTTGGCCTGGCGTGTCGATCCGCTTCTGGATGCCGGCTAATGCGGCGGGTAACGCTCCGCGCTCGGCCAGCCGCTCGGTATTGGCGGGACCGTTAAGTAGAAGCAGAATCAGCGCGGGTAGGAATTGGAGCATTGCGCCCAGGCTCAATATTATAGACGCCCGGGCTCGGCGTCCTTGTGCCTTAAGCCCCTTGCTCTTGTGCCGATGCATGTGCGGCAGAGGGGAAGGCGTTGGGGACGGGGGTCTGTCTCGCGGTCGGCTAAGCGGTTCCCGCCTCCGCAGACTTGCAACCGAGCGGCCGTTACTCTATACTTGCTTGACTCGGCCAGTGGCGGAGTTTCACGACTTTCCCCGATCGGGAAGAGGGAGCTCGTGGATAAAGGAGTCTCCACATGTTTATGCTTGCTATGCGGCCCGTGTTCCGCACCCTCGCCGCTACAACCGCTCTTGCGGTCCTTTGCTCAATCTCGTCCGCCCAGAAGAGTTTCACAGACCCCTACGTTTTAGAACAGAACGGCGCCGTCGTAGGCCTT
>JAXDKF010000096.1:0-4546 GCA_034667265.1 Fimbriimonadaceae bacterium | reverse complement strand
CGAAGGGAAGCAATTTGATTTGGCTTACTTATTCGGCCTGCACAGGATCGGGTTGGCTACCCACGAGCCGTTGGCTAGGCGGAAAATTCCGGTTTTGTGGCATGCCGGCGATCCTTTCATGGTGCGGCAGCTCAAGATCTGGCCGCGGAACGTTGCTTTCGACTGCCTTCTAAAGACCGTGTACAAGAGAGCGCGCGAGATGGAGCTGCGGGGTGATTACCGACATATCGCCTTCGTGAGCAAGAATCTGCGGGACTACTACTTCGAAGCGGGCCTAAAACCGGAAGGCGCCTACATCATCCCGCGAGGCGTGGACTTCGCCTTGGGCAAGGACGTGGATCGGAAGCGTGTCCACCCGCCACTGTTCTTCCAAGCGTGCCGACTGCACGCGCAGAAGGGGCCGCACATCTCGATTGCCGCCGCCGCAAAGCTGGCGCGCGAGCATCCGGATCTACTGTGGCGGTTGGAGATCGCGGGCGCGCCGGAGCATCCGCAGTATCGGGAGGAGTTGCTTGCCTCTATTCAAAAGGAGGGCCTCAATGCGCGGGTCTCGCTCCTTGGCCACTTGCCGAGATCGGAAGTGGTTGAGAAGATGCGTACAGCAACCGCTCTCATCCACGCTTCTATCTTCGAAGATCCGTTTGCGAACACCATTGTGGAGACGCTCGGCGCGGGTACGCCTTTGATCGGCAGCGACATAGGGTCGATTCGCGAGGTTGTAGTACCCGGCGAATCTGCGCTCCTCTTCGAGCCGGGAAATTCTGATCAGCTCGCCACCCACATGCACCGCATACTCAACGAACCTGGATTCGGGCAGCGGCTGGCCGCGGAAGGAATCAAGGTCATTGAAGAGCGCTACACGATGGAGCGCATCCTGCATCTGACGGAAGAAGTGTTCCAGAAGGTCATGGGTAAGGAGGCGCTTTGCGCATCGGCGTGAACGCGCTGCAGATGAAGAGCGCGGCGGGCCACTCAAAGGCCGGCCTATCGCGCTATGCATGGTGTTTGATCGACGCTCTTGTCGCCTTGCGTCCGAAGCACGAATTCACGATCTTTGTGAATCAGCAGTTCGAGGTCCCGCCCGAGTGGCAAGACGTCCAAGGATTCCGGTTCGAGAAGACGCGAGGCAAGATCGGGCGAATGCCGCACATCTGGGGCACGGCCATGGCCTCACTCCTCAGCCGCCGGTTCGACGCCTGGCTGTCCCTAGCCCACACGCTGCCGTTGCGGACGAAAACGCCCCGTGTGCTTGTGGTGCACGATCTCTTTGCCCTCACGAATCCCGAGCTGTATGTCACGCGCCGCGCGAAGATCACGGCCAACTCCTTGCGACGGTCCATTCAAGTCGCCGACCGCTTGGTCGCAGTAAGTGAGTCTACAAAGTTGGAACTCGGCGAGCACCTGAAAGTGTCTCCGGAGGAGGTGACGGTTACGCACCTCGGGCCTGGCAATGACGTCGAGCGTCGAGACCCAAAAACAGTGGGCAGGGAAGAGCTCGGCCGCATCGGCGTACCCTGGCCGAGGTTCCTGTTCATGTTGAGCACGATCGAGCCCCGAAAAAACGTGCCTCGTCTTCTGGAAGCGTTCGCAAAAGTAGCGTGTGAGGACCGATTTTCCGACCTGGGCCTGGCCATTGGCGGCGGCAAGGGTTGGGAAAGTTCAGAAGTGTTCCAGATGCCCGCCAAGCTGGGCATCCAAGATCGCGTGAAGTTTCTCGGCTATGTGGCCGATGACGACCTGCCCGCGCTGTTTGCAAGGTGCGAAGCTTTTGTTCTGCCCTCTCTAAGCGAAGGGTTCGGCATCACGGTGTTGGAAGCGATGCTATGCGGCGCCCCAGTGGTCTGCAGCGGCACGGGTTCATTGCCCGAAGTTGGGGGAGGTGTCGCGCTCTACTTCGACCCCACTGACGTCAACGATATGGCGCAGACGATCATCCGACGACTGGACGACACAGAACCGCGAGAGAACATCATACAAAAGGGCCTCCGGCAGGCGGCGCAATTCGACTGGAAAAAGACGGCCGAGCGGACGATGCAAGCGGTCGAAGAGGCGGCACGCTCTTGAGCGAGATTCAAGATCCGCCGAAGAAGCCCCGTTGGCAAGGGCTGTCGCACATCCAGATCAACAAGCGAGAAGCCCTCTCCGGCTTCCGATGGTCGCTCTTCTACAACGTCATCAACAAGTTCATCCTCCCGCTGACGAACAACGCAATCGTCGTGCGAGCCCTTGGGCCGGAGATCATGGGTCCCTATGCGATCCTGTATGCCCTGTATGTAGCCTCAGACGTGTTGCGGGATTTCGGCCTCTCACAGACCTACATGCGCGACCACGATATGACGCCTCGGAAAGAGGCTTCGTACATGGCGCTGGGCATGCTCCAGGGCCTGATTCCGGCGAGCATCCTCTTCGCTCTTCGCGATGTCGTTGCGAACTTCTATCACAAGCCCGTGTTGTCGTCGCTGATGATCTGGATCTGCTTGGGCTTGGTTGTCAACAGTTTCTGGACGATCCCGAAGGCGAAGGTCCTTAAGGCGGGAAGGATCAGAGAATCAGGCGCTCGAGAGACGATCGCGAACGTCACATCTGTCGTCCTCTCGATCTGGCTGCTCTTCCGTGGCTACACGTATCTGTGTTTGGTCCTGCCCCTCTTTGTGAACTGCGTTCTCAACGTGCTGATCACCTATGCGCTCGCGCCGGTAACGAACTTCCGATTCGACTTTAAGACGATCCTCAAGACGGCTCGCGCGGCCTCGAGCACGGTGGGCGCGAGCATTCTCTACAACGTGTACGTGCAATCCGACAAGTTTGTGATTGGAAAGCTGGCGGGCATCAATCTGGGGCAGAGCCTGGCCGCGGCGGGCTTGTACAGCCAGGCTCAGGGCCTCGCGATGAAGCCGATGCAATTGCTGAGCGTGCCGATGATGGCGCCCTTACAGGCCGCCTTCAGCCAGAACTCGCGGAATCCTGAGAAGATCGGGAACATCTATGGCCGAGCCTTGGCAGCAGCGTTGCTGTTCATCGTGCCGCTCTACGCGATCATGATGGTGGCGGCCGAGCCTGTAACACTAGCGATCCTTGGCCATAAGTGGCGTGGGTCCATTCCCCTTGTCCAGATCTGCTGCATCTTCTATGCGTCTCGCACGATCGGCACGCTCGGTGGCACGGCGCTGGTTGCTGGCGGGCGAGCGCGCTTTGCGATGACGAGCTGGGTCTTTGCCTATCTGACCGCTGCCATCGGGTGTGTTATCGCTACACAGTATCACCGCGTCGAGGGCTTTGCTTGGGCCTTCTCGGTTGGCGCCTTCACGGTTTACGCAGTGCACACGCTGTTCGCGTTCCGGTGGTACCGCCCGGACGAGAACGCAAAGACAAAGCTTAAGCAGGCGGGCACGGTCACTGTGCTTTCTTGCCTGTTCTTTGGGATGCTCTACTTTCTGCCCGTGGGTCCATGGATCGCATTGGCACTTGCATGCGTGCTCGGGCCGATCGCGCATCTCGCCATCGTCGGAATGGTGCTAGAGCGCGCGCCTTTTGCATACATGTCCGTTCCCGGCGCCAAGCGCTTGTATCGCTCGCTGTGACGTATTGGTTTTATGATCTGATGATCTGATGATCTAGTGATTGCTCGTTGCAGGGATCACGCAATCAACCAATCAACCAATCACTCGGGCGGCCGCTGCTTTCTTCTTCGCGCGCCCGTTACTCTCGGGAGCCCTCGCATCATCCAGCCGCTGTCGTATCGCGTCCCACAATCCCGGGTTGACACTCCGCGGAATGATGTCCAGGATCTCCTCGCTTTGCTGGAGGTACCGCTTCAGCTTCTCGCCCGACTTCGCGATGAGCGCTCCTTCAACATTAGAAAGCCTATCAGCCAGCTTGACGAGCTGGGATTCGGGCTTCATCTGCCGGATCTCGTCCAGCAGCATCATCGAGCGGAGCTTCCAAATTTCGGCATCTGACAAGCCCCCGCGCTGCTGCTCGTTTGGCTCTTGTCGCGTTACGGACTCGACCAGCTCACGCACCCGCACGCCGAACTTCTTCTCGATCCGCTCAGGAGTGGCTTGGGTCTCCTCGAACACGTCGTGCAGAACGGCCGTACTGAGCAGATTCTCGTCCTTGATACCGCCGACAAAACGCAGATTCGAAAGCACTTCGAGAGGGTGTGTGATATAGGGAAGCGGCGCCTCTCCGTCCCGATCCTGGCCCTTATGCAGTTTGGTTGCCCAGCGGATCGCCTTATGCAGGCGCGGGAACGCGACTTCTTCCATACGGGCATTGTAACCTTGCGGTCAATGGCGCGCATCATGGCCGCTGCGGATATCGGCAGCAACACGGTTCATCTCCTGGTTGCCGGTACCGACGGCGAGCTGGTCACTCGGATGGACAACCTCAGCGAATGGGTCGGGCTGGGGGAGGTAGTGGCGCGCTCGGGCTACATCTCCAACGAGCGAATCGAGCAGCTCATCCAGGCCCTTAAGGAGTGCCGGCGAGTGGCCCAGAGCCGCAAGGCGGAGAAGCTCTACTATTTTGCGACGGAGGCGATGCG
>JAXDKF010000095.1:0-11344 GCA_034667265.1 Fimbriimonadaceae bacterium | reverse complement strand
ACGGCCGCTGCCCAACGCTGCAATGAAGCTGGCGTACCCTACATCGCCGTATTCACCGACCCTACGATGGCAGGGGTCCTGGCAAGCTACGCCTCGGTCGCCGACGTGATCCTCGCCGAACCTAAAGCGCTCATCGGATTTGCCGGCGCGAGGGTCAGCAAGCAGGCGGGCGTGAGCAAGGTGCCGGATGATTTTCAGACCGCCGAGTTCGTACTAAACCATGGAATGATCGACAGGATCGTGCCGCGCAAGGAACTTCGCGGCGTCCTGTCAAATCTAGTCACCATCCTAGGAGGAAAGCTCCATGCCGAACGATGCCAACCTTGATGTAGTCGGGCACAGCCTGGACGAGGCGCTGCTGAGGATGCAGTCGCTGGAAGAGCGGCTTAAGAAAGGGGACGACGTTCCTCAAGAGGAAATGGATGAGATCGCGCGCCAAGTTGCGCACGGCTTGGAAGACGCGTTGGATGCGCTGAAGGAGCTGGTCGGGCCTGAGAACCAGGAAGAGATCGAGAAGGAAATGATCGCCAAAATGTCGGACGAAGAGTACGACGAGTGGTCTCGCACCTATCCGCTTCGGCAGGCGTTCCGGGCCGAGCGAAAACAGGAGAAGCTGGCGCAGCTGAATGGCTAAGAATTGGAAGGAGTGGGAGCGCCCGCTCAGAGAACTCGACGAGGGTCTCGCGAAGCTCAAGATCATCGCTAATAACTCGGCCGAGCCAAAGCGATCCGAGCTGTTGACTCAGGTCACGGAGCTCGAGCATCGACGCGACAACTACATCGACGTCATGTATAGCCGGCTAGGGCCTTGGGAGAAGGTGCTCGTCGCTCGGGCTGAGCCGAGGCCGTACACCCTCGACTACATCCAGGCGTGCTTCACGGATTTCACGGAGCTGGAAGGGGATCGGCGATTTGGCGCAGACCACGCGATCATCGGCGGGCCGGCCAACTTCTTAGGCGAGCCGGTGATGGTGATCGGCCACCAAAAGGGCCGAAACATCCAGGAGCGCCAGTATCGCAACTTCGCGATGGCGAAGCCCGAAGGCTATCGAAAGGCCATCCGGTTGTTCGACATGGCTCAGCGATTTGGTCTGCCCGTGATCACGTTTGTGGACACTCCCGCGGCCGATCCTGGCGTGGAGAGTGAGGGGCGAGGGATCTCGGAAGCGATCGCGGCGTCGATGTTCAAAATGTTTGAGCTGACCGTGCCCACGATCTCGGTGATTATCGGCGAGGGCGGCAGCGGCGGGGCCATCGGGATCGCGTGCAGTAACCGTGTGCTGATGCAGGAGCACGCGATCTACTCTGTCATCCCGCCGGAGGGCTGCGCAGCGATTCTGTGGCGCGCCCCGGACAAGGGTGATAAGGCCGCTATGGCATTGCGGTTGACCGCGCAATCGGCGCTGGAGTTTGGCTTGATCGACGAAATCATTCCCGAGCCCAAGGGCGGCGCGCATCGGCGCACTTCGGATGCGATCAACACCGTCCGCGACGCCATCACGCAGCACTATCAGGAGCTAAAGGACGTGCAGGGGAAGGACCTCAAAGAGCAGCGCTATCAGAAGTTCCGCGACATGGGCATCTTCATCACTGCCTAAGAGCCAAGCTGGCTTCCCCAACGTCAAGGCTTAGCACTTAACGCTCAACGCTCACGGGCTCAACGCTCTCCGAGACTTCCCTACCCGTCAGCGTCGCCTCAGGCGAATCCAGGTGCAGGATCTTGCCCAAGCGATCCAGGATCAGAAACACGACCGCCGCGGTAATGCATCCGAAAAACGCGCCGGCGAGAACGTCGCTAGGCCAGTGGATGCCGCGGTAGATCCGGCTGATTCCAATTAGGCATGCAAGCAAGAGTGAAACCCAACCGGCCCAGGCTCGCTTGGTGCCATACGTCAGGAAAACCATCATGAACGCGAAAGCAAACGCGGACGTCGTGTGGCCGCTGGGAAAGCTATTGTGCAGCCACGCCTCCTGAGGATTGGTAAAGGCCAAATTGCTTGGGCGCTCTCGAGGTATTAGGCGCTTGGGTACTTGAGCCAAGATGCTCGAAGCCAACACGGTAACAAGCAGCGGAAGCGAGTAATAGCGAGTCTTCCGGAACAGCAGGAACCCCATCGCGATAAAGAACAGCACCTGGCCCAACCCTAGGTAGCTGAGCACGAGGAAGATCGCGTCTTGCACCGGCCCGTGCCAACCGACGTGGATGGCCCGGAACCATTCCACGTCAAGGCGATAGAGCGGGCTCACCGTCTAATGATGACGGATCAGGCGAGCTGCCGGGCTTTCCGTCCCAGCATGCCGGCCACGATGAAGATCGGGATCCAGACGGGCGAGAACACTACGAGGTAGATGAGGGCCTCCGTCAGCTTGCGTCCCGCAAATCCCAGTCCCGACCACGCACCGGCCCATGTCTTATCGATCCAGTTGTCCTTCACAACGCCTGCCACTTTGGGCGCCGCCTTCTGGGTAATCGTCACGCTGATGGTGGACATTGCAGCTTGGTTACGCAGAGACTTCAACTGTGCGGTTAAGCCCTCGATGTCCTGCCGGACGGTGTCCAATCGATCATGCACGGAAAGCACGTCCTCCTGCTTCCTCGCCTTGTTCAAGATCTGGATGTAGGATTGCTCGGCAGCCCGCATGACCTTCAGACGGGCATCGGAGTCCACAACCTCTGTCGTGACGTCGCGGCCGTCCGTCGACTCGCCAGAGACCTTGCCGAGCTTCCGAAGGTCCTGCATGGCTTCGTCAAACTTGGCAACGGGGACTCGCAGGCTTACGCTCGCGGATCGTCCGTCCATCTCGTCACCCGACAGGTTGCTACTCTCCACGAGACCGCCGAGCTTCTTGGCGATCGCGTTGACGCTGTCCAGCGCCTGGTTGGCCCGTGGCACGAGCACCGTGAGCTCGCCGGTCTTGACGATTTGCCGAACTGGGTTGAGGGCATCGACAGGTTGGCCTTTGCGCTCCGCAGCTACGTCGAGGCTCCTCGAGTTAACTTCAGCCTTAGGCGAAATCTGCACAGGGACTGTGTCGTCGTGCTCTCCCCCGGCCATTACTCCGGCTATCGCTGCCTGCCGATTGCTGTCGGTGCTAGCGCGGCTTCTGTGCACGAGCGCGGGGTTCTTCTCCATTGCGAGGGGGATCTCGTCGTTGAACGCCGGTTGCGGCCGCATGAAATGGCCGACCGCGATCAGAGCCAATGCACACGTGCCGACCAGGGCAGCCGCAGGGGCAAACCGCAGCAACGGTGGCCGCACGGGCTTCTTAAGAGCAGCCAGCGTCTTGTCCAATCCGACCACCGTCGGCGCAACGCTCGCCGTGCGAAGCGTCGAGCTGATCTGCTTCATCTCTTCGAACTCCCGCCGAAGCTCGCCATCGCGCTCGACCGCGCTTTCGACTTCCCTCATCTGCATGGGGGATAGCTCGCCGTCCAAATAGGCTTTCAAATTGTCTCGTACGTTATTCATGCCTCTACCCCCGCCGGAAAAAGCGTTCTGCGCAGGATCACAAACGCGTAATGAAGCCTCGACTTGACGGTTCCCGCCGGCACCCCTAAAACATGGCCCGCCTCTTCGTAGCTAAGCCCGTCCAGCTCGATCAGCACCACTGCCTCTCGATGCTCGGAACTCAGCTTCGTCATCGCTTGCTGAAGCGCACTTCGGTCCACCCAAGATGACTCTGGGCTGGCCGATGGGTCCTCTATTAGCTCGAGCGTCACCGGTTCGGTCCGTTTCTTTCGCAGGATCCGGCGGCATTCGTTGTGCGCGATGCCGAGCAGCCACGTCTTCAATGGCGCTTCTCCGCGGTATTTACGCAACACTCGTTGGGCGGTCAAGAAGGTCTCCTGGGCAGCGTCCGCAGCCGCGTCAGGCCCAATACGCCGGGCACAGAATCGAAACACGCAGTCGTAATAGCCGCGCGCGATCTCTGAAATGTCCAGACGTTCGGTGGGCACGCTCTTCTCCTGAACAGCTTGCATCATCGCTCCTGATTCATGAGTGGCCGATGAGGCGCAGATCGTTCAACCGATGTTACGAGCCCGGGCGTGCCAGGACCCCGTCGACCACCCGTTCGATGAAGGCGGTCTTCTTCCGGCCATAGGTAGGATTGTCGTCTCTGCAGGCCTGGGCCAGCTTCAACTTGAGCTCGGCATACTGGCGCCTGAGATCGGGATCGGCTCTGAGTGCATTGCGGAAGATAATGGGCCTGATCCAAGCATCCGAGCCGTCTTCCATGAAGTGCAGGATATGGGTAGGTCTTTGCGCTGCGGGCCTGCACCAGAGGTCATACCGGTCCGCGGACTCCTGTGGCCGCACCTCGTAGCCAAGAGGTTTAAGACCCGTAAATAGCTCGGGAACGGACGCCAGATCCCGCACGGCCGCACTGATATCGATGATGGGCTTGGCCGCCAAGCCGGGGACGGAAGTGCTGCCCATGTGCTCGTATTTGATTACGCGCTCTTTGAGAACCGAGCTGAGTCGGTCGCGCTCTTCTTCGTAAGCCTCGGCCCAACTTGGGTCATAAGGCACGATCTCGATCGAATAACCCTCCACCGGTGCCAAAAAGAGTACCCCCGGGGGTCGAGTCTCGATGCTGTCTAATTATGAATGAGCCAGCGAACCGCCATCGTGAGTGCGATGATCACGAATGCGGCCAACCCGCCAAAGATGAGGATCACCCAGGCGAAATGCATGATGTGATAGAGAGCCCACGTCGCCTGGGAATCTCTTTCCGATAGGGCGAAGAAGAGGAAGAACCAAACAACGAGAATGACCAAGCCTAGGATCACGGATGCAGCTGCCAACAGCAAGGCTCGGGTCAACGGCATATCACCACTATAAGGCCATTGCAACGTTGGCGTGCTGCGGTGAGTGCTACTCTCGACCCGTGAAATCGATCACCGAATACCTGTACTTCGAGACCGGCAAGCGAGAGGAGTTTGTGTGCATCACCGAGGATGTCGCGCAGATCGTGGCCAAGTCACAGATCCAGGAGGGATTCTGCCTTGTCTCAGCGATGCACATCACGGCCGCCGTGTATGTGAACGATCTCGAATACGGGCTGATCGAAGACATCAAGGATTGGCTGCGCGACATCGCGCCGGACAAGGACTACCGCCACCACCGCACCGGCGAGGACAACGGCTCGTCGCACTTGAAGAATCTCATCCTGCATCACCAGGTGATCCTGCCGATCACGGCCGGCAGGCTCGACCTAGGCACCTGGCAGCAGGTGTTCTACGCGGAGTTCGACGGCCGCCGACGCAAGCGGGTCCTGGTCAAGGCGATCGGCGAATGAATACAATGCGGACATGACGCCAGATGCCGTTAAGGAATTCATGCGCAAGCAGATCGACGATGCTCGCACCGACTACACGAAAGACCTCGATGCCATGACGCACGAGCAGCTTGCCGCCACGCCCGGTGGGAGCGCCCGTAGCGCTTACGACTTCACCTACGAGACCGCGTTCGTCAACCGCCGAATAGCGAAGCGGTTGCGCGGGGAGACTCCCGAGCCGCACGACTCGGAGGCCTGGATCATGGCGCCGGAAGAGTTCAAGGCAAAAGATGTTGCCAAGCAGGAGCTCGACGCCTCTCTTCAGGAGGTCCTCGAGGCATGGGATCGGCTGGACGCAAAGGATCTACAGACCGCCATTAAGCTTCCTAGCAGCGAGACGAACGCCCTCAACCTCGCACATATGGCAGCGCATCACACGGCTTACCACGACGCGCAGCTCAACTATCTGCAGTCGATTCACGGCGACGACAAGGTGCACTGGGATTAGGAAGCGGTAGGCGCTTGGCGTTCGGCGAGCGTTCAGCGTTAAGCCTTGAGCCTTGAGGGAATTTAGGCCGAGAGCCTCGCTTCCAGACACCTGGAATGCAATCGGCGTCAGGTGGCGTCTGCTCCACTGCTCACGGCTTACTTTTCTGAATGGGCACCGCCGCATGCACCCCTAAACTCAGCGCCTCCGCCAGCTTTTCAAACCCGTCGTGGTCGGATAGGAAGGCTTCGTCAGAAGGATTGGTCAGGACCAGCATCTCCACGAGCAGGACGGGCACCTTCGAATAGATCGACCCAGTCAATGCGCCCTGCTTCGCGCCGATAGCAGTCGCCAGGTCGGTCTTCAGACCACGATCAGCGACCATGCCGGCCAAGCTCGCGATTGCGGCCCGGTGGAAGGCAGACGCCGCCACTCGGCTGCTGCGTAACACGGTAGTGGAGGGACCTCGAAAGCCTTTCACCTGACCCTGCCGGCTTGGATAGTAGGTCCCAAATCCGCTGCCCCCCTCCGCATCGCAATGAAGGCGCACCAACAGCGCGGCGTGCGAAGCGTTTGCGATCTCCGCTCGTCGCTTGTTGCGGACCATCTCGTCTTCCGTTTTCTTGGTCAGCACGACTCGATAGCCGTCCGCTTCCAGTTTCTTCTTGAGCAGAAGCGCAACCTTCCACGCCACACCGATCTCGGTGTATTTCTTCCCTTGCGTGCCTCTACCGACCTCGGATGGATGCCCGGGGTCGATGCAAATGACGGGCTCGCCAGAGGCCATGCCGACCGCGGCAGCAAGCAACAACAGAAGAAAGGCAGAGAATCTCATCGCGCGCTTAGAATGATCTCCCGGAACTCGTTGGCCTCTAGGCTTGCCCCACCTACGAGCCCACCGTCGATATCCTCTTGGGCGAACAGTTCCTTGGCATTGGAAGCTTTGACGCTCCCACCATACAAGACGCGTACTCGTTCGCCAAGCTCCGGACATATGGCTCTGAGCACGCCCCGTATCATCGCGCAGACCCTTTGCGCCTCTGGCGTATCGCACGTCTTGCCGGTCCCTATTGCCCAGACCGGTTCATAGGCAACGACGATGTCCATGAGCTCCGCATCCTCATAGCCTTTAAGGGCCGCCAGGAGCTGGGTCTTGATGACCTCGTCTGTCCTGCCCTCCTCGCGCTCCTGCAGCGTCTCGCCGATGCAAAGAATGGGGGTGATGGAGCAGTAGAGCAGCGCCCCGATCTTAAGGTTTACGGTTTCGTCCGTCTCGGCAAAATAGCTGAGCGTGCTTTCCGGAACCTCGAGCTTTCCGAATCGGCCCCGCTTCTCGGAGTGGCCGACTAGGCAATAGGTGACGCCCGCGTCTTTGAGCATCGGTGCGCTCACCTGACCCGTGAACGCGCCGTTGCGCTTCCAGAAGACGTCTTGGGCCCCTACGTGAACGACGCTATTGCGCACCAAACCGACGACCCGCGGGATGCTGAGGTACGGAGGGCAGACGACGATCTCCGCCTTGTCCCAGTAGTCGACCACCCGAATGAATGCTTCGACGAGCGCAGCCGCTTCGGGCGCCGTCTTGTTCATCTTCCAGTTTCCGGCCACCAGGGGTCGACGCATCGAAGTTGATTATGGAGAAAACTTCGGGAGGCGTTCGGCGTTCGGCGCCATGCGATGGGCGCTGGGATGCTAGAGGGCAGGCTCACTACGCCGCGTATGAGGCCCGTGGCCTAGTGACAAAAAAAACTTCTGAGCTAAAAGCGCCGGGCCATGGGCAATAGCTTTCAAGGCTTCCGTCTAGCCTCAGGAGCGTGTTTCGCGTCGGACCACAGCCACAGGCGATCGGCTCCTGAGGCATGGATCCCGCCTATTCCTTAGTGATCGTGGGCTCGACCGTGATCTCGACCTTGCCTCGCACCGCGTTCGTGATGATGCAATACAGGTCGGCCTTGTGGGACATGTCTTCCGCGATCTTGAGCTGCTCGTCGGTGGCGTCCGCTTCCAAAGTGATATGAGGTCGAACCGTCACGTTCTTGTATGTGAACTGGGCGCCAGTCTGCTCGACCTGCCCCACAGCCTCCACTGCGATGCTCTTAACCGGGATCTTCCGGTTTGCCGCGATGATGCCGAAAGTGATGGTGTAGCAGCTCGCGATGGCGCTCGTCAGAAGCTCTTCCGGGCTGGCGCCGCCGCCTGGGCCTTGGAACTCGGGGGGCACCGCGATGGCAGTCTGCGTGCCGCTGTGCTTGGAAGAAACGGTGCCCTTGCCGTCGCGCCCTCCGGTCCACTGAACGCTGACGGGGTAATCGTGCATCTGACTCGACATAGGCTCGGAAGTGTACATGGGCGCGAGGGCACTGGCGACCGGTAACCGGTGACCGGCGCAATAGCCACAGCCTCAGCCGTAGCTACTGCCGGCGCCCGGGCCTGCTCCCTTCACCCGTCGCCCCGTCACCTGTAGCCTTCCGTCGGGCCAAAATAAAGGCCAATGCGGATTTTGGTCATCGGCTCCGGAGGACGGGAGCACGCGCTCGCCTGGAAGCTAGCCCAAGAAGCCGAAGTGCACGCCGCGCCGGGAAACCCAGGCATCGCTGAAGACTGCGTCGTCCATGACATCCCGACCACCGACTTCCCTGCCCTAATCGGCCTTGCCAAGGGTCTCGCCGTCGACCTGGTGGTGATTGGCCCGGAGAACCCGCTGATCGAGGGCCTAGCAGACCACCTGCGCGCGGAAGGCATTCCAACGTTTGGCCCGTCCGCGGAGAGCGCGCAGCTCGAGGGGTCGAAAGCGTTCTCAAAGGCCCTCATGCAGGCAGCCAACGTTCCCACCGCGGAATTTCAGTCCTTCAGCGATTCCGCTCGCGCCAGAGCGTACGCGAGAGACATGTTCAAGAGCGGCCGGCGCGTGGTCGTAAAGGCCAGCGGAACGGCCCTCGGGAAAGGCGTGATCGTGTGCGACAACTCGGAGCAGGCGGAGCGCGCGATCGCTAACATGATCGATGAAAACGAGTTCGGCAATGCGGGCTCCACCATCGTGGTCGAGGAGCGCCTGCAAGGCCGGGAGTTCAGCCTCCTCACGCTTTGCAGCGACGACGACTTCTACAGCTTGCCGATTGCCCAGGACTACAAGCGCGCCCAAGATCGTGACCGAGGCCCGAACACAGGAGGCATGGGGTCGTATTCGCCCGTGCCGTGGATCTCAGGTGACTTGGTCAAACAAGCCGAAGAAGAGATTGTCCGTCCTATCCTGCAAAGCATGAGAGGCTGCGGCTACCGCGGGGTGCTTTTCTCAGGACTCATGGTGCAGGATGGGCGGGCTTACTGCCTCGAATACAACGTGCGATTCGGCGATCCCGAGACCCAGGCGATCATGATGCGGCTTGGCAGTGGGTTTGCGGATGCTCTGCTTGCATGCGCCAAGGGTGAGCCGATCCCTCGACCGGACGTCAAGGACAACGCCGCAGTTTGTGTGGTGGTCGCCAGCGCCAACTATCCGGGCCCTGTGGAGAAAGGCTACGTGATCCTGCCTCCAGAGAAGATCCCTGAAGGATCGAAGCTCTTCCATGCGGGCACCGCGCAGAAGGACGGCGATCTGGTCACGAACGGCGGCCGAGTGTTCGGGGCGACGGCGTCGGGTGACACGCTGGAAGACGCAAGAGAGAGAGCGTATGAGCTTGCACGAGCTGTGCGGTTTCAGGGAGCTTGGTTCCGGTCCGACATCGCCCATCTCAGAGATGCGGTGCCGGTCTAGGGTCGCCTTCCACAGCCACTCTCTGGCTAACCCAAAGTGGTGACCTCGCAACCTACCGGAAAGGCGCTTGAGTCACTGGCCCAATACCGAGCCCTGGCCCAAGCTGAGTGGACATCGACAACTTCTGCTGAAGCGTGTCTGGATCCTGGCGAGCGCAAGGCTGTCCCAAGAGTCAGCCCATCCCCAGCGCCACGGTCCAGCGTGATGATCTCGGCCGTTCTCTTTACCACGTGGGCGCGGAACGGCGCTTGCAGCAGAGGTATGAACACAGTGGGCACTTCAGGCGTGCCCCGTGGCGCAGTCCGAGCAACTCCTTTCGGCAGACCTTTGCGGAGGTGGCAAAGCACGAACAACGAACTGCCATGTTCGATGCCGTTCCAGCCTTTCGCGATGCTGCTGCAGAACATCGTCATGGCATCTTCGGAAACGAGATATGTGTGCACCCCCCAAGTTACAGGGTAGTAGCGGTGGTAATAGCGCACCCTTGTTCCAACTCGGCGCGGAGGCATGGTTTGTTCGAGGACCAGGAATTCACCCTTGCGCCACGCTGTACCACTCTCCGCGATGAACCCTACACTCAGCGCTGGCCAAGTTCTAAACCCCCCTTCCGCATTGAGCCAGAGGCTTTGCAACATGGGCCCTTCACTATAGGTGCCCGCCAGGCTTTGCACGCTCCACGCTGTCCGCCGCGAGGCGTTGTGTTGTGCCGACCGAGCATTGACGCGGCGGCTTACCGGAGGTTCAAGCACGATACCTACGAGCTCCATCCACATGAACAATGACGCCACCGCACCCGCGAACCACAGGTGAGACCAAACCGAAATACGATCCTCGAAGGTAGCCATCTGGGTTAGTGCCTGTCTTATTGTAGTGCGGCACGCGATCAAAGCCAACAAAGCTGCAAAGCGTTCAGCCCTTCGAGTTCCCCTTCCTGAATGCGTCGATCTCCTTCTTGGCCTTTTTCCCCATGGCCTCGAGCTGGGTCGTCCAATCCTCCTGATAACCGCGGAGCGTTTCCACCACGGTCTGGGTGACCAGCAGGTTGCGGTACCACTTCCGGTCCGCGGGCACGATGTGCCATGGCGCGGTGGCCATGCTCGTCTCCCCCAGAGCGTCCTCATACGCCTTCATGTAGTCGTCCCAAAGCTGGCGCTCCTTCCAATCGCCCGCGCTCAGTTTCCACGCTTTGCGAGGATCCTTCTCACGCGCCAGAAGCCGCTCTTCCTGCTCCTCCTTCGAGATGTGCAGGAAGAACTTGAGGATGATGGTGTTCGAGTCGACGAGCAGTTTCTCGAAGTTGCGGATGTGCTCATAACGGCTCTTCCACTCCTCGTCATTGACGACCTTATGCACCCTCACGACTACCACGTCCTCGTAGTGCGAGCGGTTGAAGATGCCGATCATGCCCTTCTGAGGCGCCTGGGCGTGAATCCGCCACAAAAAGTCATGGCTGATCTCGATCTCGGTCGGCACTTTGAATGGCGAGACCTGGATGCCGTGCGCATTGACGCCCTTGGAAATGCACCCGATCGCGCCTTCTTTGCCGCTCGTATCCATGCCCTGGAGCACGATCAGGAGAGAATGGTTACCGGCGGCGTACATCAGCTCTTGGAGATCGAATAGCTCGGGCAACAACTTCTCGACCCGGTCTTCGCCCTCAGCCTTATCGAGTCCCCCGTCTTCATGCGTATCGATGTCTTTAAGGCTGACTTTCTTGCCCTTGACCACGTGTGTCTTCGCCACGAGGTCATTGTGACGGCTTCCTTCAAGCCCCCGTGCGGCCACCGGGGCGTCAAATGCGGTAGTACCGTAGAGTGAGGGTA
>JAXDKF010000094.1:0-4566 GCA_034667265.1 Fimbriimonadaceae bacterium | reverse complement strand
GCGTCGCGGAGAGTCCGAGATACTCCAGGAACGCGTCCATCTTGGGCTCGCGCCCCAGGTAGTCCTTCAGCATGTCCATGGCGTCTTCTGTGCCGCCTTTCGACAGCACCTTCTCTCGATAATAGGCGCCCGTCTTCGGGCTGAGAACGCCGAGCTGCTTGAATCGCTGGAACATGTCCTGCGCGAACACGAGCGACCACAGATAGCCGTAGTACGCTGCGTCATAGCCCACCAAGTGGCCGAAGGACGCCTGGTAGTAGGTCTCCGGCACGCCTTTGTACAGCTCGAGCTCGCTCAGCGAATCGACGCCGATCTTCGTCGTGTCAACCACGCCGTTCGGGATGGTGTGGTACTTCTGGTCGACCATGCCGTAGTAGATCTGGTGCTCGGTCTCCAGACCGCTGCCGAGCGATCGCGCGGCGACCATTCCGTTCAACAGGCTCTCAGGAAGAGCCTGTCCCGTCTTGTAATGCTTGGCGAAGAGCTTCAGCACTTCAGGCTCCCAGACCCAGTTCTCCATCATCTGCGATGGAGCCTCGACGAAGTCTCGCTCGACTGCCGTACCGGAAAACCGTCCGTACCGCACGTTCGTGAGCATGTTGTGAATCCCATGCCCGAACTCGTGGAAGAACGTCTCGACCTCATCGTGAGGCAGCAGCGACGGCTTCTCAGCGGTTGACTTTGTGAAGTTGCACACAAGCGCGGCCATCGGCTTCTGCACGCTTCCATCCTTCCAAACCTTGCGCGAGATCAGCCCCCAGCACGCGGCATGGGTGTACTTGTTTGCTCGCGGATACAGGTCCGTGAACATGTGCCCGAGAACCTCGTGGGTCTTGTTGTCCGAGACCTCATACAGCTTGACTTCGGGATGCCACACGGGCCATCCGAGCTTGCTCGCATCCGCGGTGACGTCCTTGTAGCTGATGTCGTAGAGCTTCGAAGTGATGTCGAAGATCCCCTGGACGACGCGCTCCATGGGGAAGTACTCGGCCACCTTCTCGGAATCGACCGCATACTTCTCCTTCATCAGAAGGTTCTTGTAGTACGAGTAATCCCAAGGGTAGAGGGTCGCCGTGGCATCCTTCGTGTCCTTGCGCTTGGCGTCCACGAACATGTCCCAATCGACCTGCGCCTTCTTGCGCACGACGGGTCGGAGCTGCTCGTAGAATTTCTTCACGTTGGCTTCGTTCTTGGCCATGCGAGGCTCGACCACATAGTCGGCGTAGGTGGGGAAGCTGAGGATCGAGGCTTCCTCCGCCCGGAGCTTGATCATCTTCTCCAAGATCGTGACGTTTCGCTCTCCGCCTCGCCGCTTGTAGGCCATCCACGTCTTCTGGCGGGTGATCGGGTTCGTGCAGTGGTCTAGGACGGCGCTGTAGGTCGGTCCGTCCATTCCCACCAACAGAAGGCCATTGCTCTTTGGCTGGCGATCCAGAGTGTCTTGCGGCACTCCGGGCAGCTCTTCCGGAAGAAACGGGACGCGCGTTTCGTCCTCGTTGATGTTGGTCTGGAACTCGATTCCCAGCTTTGTGAGTTGCTCGTCGATAGCCTGCAAACGGTCTCGCTTGTCTTTGGGAAGCGCCATGCCGTTGCGGCGGAAGTCTCGGAGCGTGAACTCGAGGAGTCGCTTCTGCTCGCCCTTGAGGCTTGGTTTTGTGTCGGCATATCCCTTGATAGCGTTGTACAGATCCTCTCGCTTCAGGAGAGCGCTGGCCCAATTGCCGACGAACTCTTCCGAGGCTCTGGACTGATCCCTAACCGCCGCGTCCGTGGACACGTACTGCTGGAAGAGGAACATGCTGGTGTCGTCGTCGAGGCGCACGCTAATGTCGTCCAGCGCCCCTACCGTGTTGTCGAATGTTCTATTGCCCGCTGGCACGGCGACGATCGCCGTGACCGCATCGTCGGCCTTCTTGACGGCCGCTTTGATGCTTGCGGGGACATCGTCTTGAGCCCAGCCGACGCCTGCGGCACACAAGACCGCGAGCAGCGGCGCGAGCCGCGAGAGCTTAAAAGGGAATCTCATAATTTCTTATTTTCCTACGCCGGCCGCACTGAGAGGGCAAAGCCGCCCGCCTGGGCCGAAGGCAATTATGAATTACGGACGCGCGAAGCCGGATTGCGTCACGGTTCAGCGACCACGTAGTTGCTCAGCTTGCAAACCTCTTGGAACCCGAGACGCTCGTAGACGGGAAGGCCCATCTTGGATGCGTGGAGGATGGCGGTGTCGTAGCCTTTCTCGACGGCGTCCCGCATGCAGGCTTCGGTAATGGCTGCGCCGTAGCCCTTCTTCCTTGCCTCAGGAACGGTACCGATCGTGAAGATGCCCGCGACCCCCGCCGCATAGTAGACCGTGCCCACCGCGACAGCTTGGCCGTCCTCGAATCCAGTGAAATGACGCACGGCGAGGTCCCCGGAGTAGCCGATGCCGGCCTGCGCGGCCCGCAGCAAATTTCGGAAGGTCTCCGGCAATCCGAAGGAGATCGTGGCGGGCTCCAGCCATAACTCGAACTCATCTTCGCTAAGGACAGCTCTGATCGTGAGTCCCTCAGGTAGCCCTTGCGGTTCCCAGGCGCTGAGGTTGGCGGCCATCGCGGGGACCTCGTGGCTCAGCTTGAGGCCCGCTCGAAGAAGCCGGTCCCTGAGATCGTACGGCAGGCACCCTGGCCCCACTTGCCAATACCACGGTAGACCCGTGCTGTTGAGCTCTTCAACAGCTGAGGCGATGTGTTGGTCGCACGTTGCCAAGTCCAGGCGCGCCATCGAAACGCCGTTCAAGAAGCCGAGGGGCACGCCAAAGGACATCTTGCGCATCGAGTCCTCGCGCTCATAGCGAGCCGACCGTGAATAATCCGCAAGCAGAGAATAGAAGCTCTCCGGGTTCTCTTCGACGACGATGAGGAGCTCTTCTCGATGGAGGGGCAAGGGTGTTCGCCTTAGGGTTCGAGGACGAGCGCCTCGTTGCCCAATAGATCGATGATCTTGACAGCAACCCGGCCCGAAGTTCTCGGCCGGTAGTTGCCACGCACAACGAGCTCTCGTCGCGCGGGGAGATCGGAAAAGTCCATTCGGAACGCTGTGCTGTCGTGATGCAGATCGAGCAGCACGCAGTCCACCGTCGAACGCCAATCCACCTCTCGCTTGCCGCATTGGCGAATAACTTCGGAGAGCAGGGCCGGTGATTGAAAGTCCTCGATGCTGACGGCCAAAGCGTTGCCCTTCCGCTTAAACCCCACTGTTGCGCGAGGCGTGCGATGAACTGCTAGAGGCCGGTTGGCAGGTTCCAAATCGTAGATCGAGAATCCGCTCGATAGCTGTCCAAGGCCGTTCTCCAACAGCCTAGTCCTGGTCGTGTGGATGGCTGCGGGGTTGGCGTCCACGGCAAGCCATCGGCGGCTCAGCTTTTGGGCCACGGCGGCGGTCGTCCCGCTGCCCACGAAGCAGTCCAGCACGCGCCCCCCTTCGGGGCAGGATGAGCGAATGATCCTCTCGATGAGCTGCTCGTTCTTCTGCGTTGGGTAACCCGTCTTCTCTGCGGAAAAGCTCTTGATCTGGATGGAGTCCAGGCGGTCTTGCTCCGAGCAGTTCCAGGTGTCTTCGATGGGGTGCCCCTTTCCTTTGGTGGCGCCCTCTCCGCGTCTTTTGTAGCCATCCGCGTAGGGCGCGTACTGCTTCTCAAAATGGAAGTTGTCAGGGTCCTTCGAATAGAAGAGGATCGTATCGTGATTACGGATCCAGTTCTTGGCCTGCGATTTGTAGCCGGAAACCCATCCGATCCGCCAGACGATCTCGCGTTGAAAATTCTCGCGTCCGAAGACTTCATCGCAGATCACCTTGAGATAGTGAGCTTGCGCAGTGTCCACGTGGAGATAGAGGCTTCCGGTTGGGGAGAGCAGCTCTCGCAGCAGGACGAGCCGATCGAGCATGAACTGGAGGTAGGCGCCGTCCGACCAGAGGTCCTGGTAGGCGGGAACGGTAATGCTCAGATCGCCATCGACTCCTCTTAGCTGGATCTTTCTCGCGTAGTTGGAGCCGGAGCCAAACGGTGGATCGATGTACGCCAGGTCCACCGTCCCTCGATGTCCTTCTTGCAAAAGCCAGTAGAGCGCCTCCTGACTATCGCCCCGAAAGAGCCGTCCGAGCTCCTCGCCGTGGCCATAGACATCAGTGCAAATGGCTTCCAGTCGAGGCGTGGCAAGGTCCATCGACTTGCCCGGCCAAGTTAGAATGGGAGAATTGGGGCACGCGGCTTGAACCTGGGTGGTGGTGAGGTGGACCGCGCTCATCGTCTGGCACCTTAGAGACGGGCGTGCAGTTCAGAAGGAATTTAGGTTTTACGGAACTTACTATTTGAGGAAGGATTAGAAGAGGCGATGATGGGAGGAAGCACTGTAATGATTGCAACTTGGCTCGGCGTTACCGCCTTTGTCATTGGAGCCTTCACTTTTCGATCGGGGATGGATGCCGGCGCGGAAACCAAGAACCCATGGGGATTTCACCAGGAGAGTCCCAAGCGAGCTGACAAGCTTGTGCTCTCGGACGCCGAGTGGCGGGATCGCTTGACTG
>JAXDKF010000093.1:0-9052 GCA_034667265.1 Fimbriimonadaceae bacterium | reverse complement strand
GAGCTGCGAAGCCTGATCTCCCGCGTCCCTGCTCTCGAGCAGAGACTCGCCGTCCGATACAACCTGAAGCCCCTCGATCCGATCGAGACCGGCGAGATGATCTTGCATCGTCTGCGGGTTGCCGGATATTCCGGTGAGACGAATCCGTTCTCGCCCGATGCCGTTTTCGAACTGCACAAGTACACCGGGGGCGCGCCCCGCTTGACCAGCCAGGTGGCTGACAATGCGCTGCTCGTCGCCTTCGCTCAAAAAGCCCGAGTGATCGATGGCTATCTAATGCATAGCGTCGTGAACGAGTATTCGGGCCTCGAGGAGGCAGCATGAACTTGGCCGACGCTATCCGACAGGCATCTGGCGGAAACGCTCTGAGCCTTTTTAGCCTTCACTCGGAAATCGCGGAAACGACCCCGGCTCCGGCCGCGGCTCCAGCACCGGCCAAGCCGGTCGCCAAGGAAGCTGCTCCGGTGGCTCCCGCGGCCGCCCCGCAAGACAACAGCGCTGCATTCGTGGAAGCGGTCAAGACCACTGCCACCGAGTCGGCCCACAACTTGAGGCTCGAGACCTACGAGGACGAAATCACGGTCTCGTCTGTCGAGACGCCAACGATCGCTCAGCAAGTCAAGTTCGAGCTGATGCTCACACCCGAGCAGCTCAGCGCGCTTTTCCGGGGCGTCGTCACGGCCGAGCACACGGTCATGACCCTTCCGGAGGCCGCCAAGCACTTGCGAATTGCGGGCCGTGAGCTCGAAGAGATGGCAAAGCTGGGACAAATCCCCGCATTTCTGATCAACGGAAAGTGGCGCTTCTCGCGGAATAGCGTTGACGAATGGCTCACCCAGCAGTCATTCCGGAAGGAGATGGAGGCGTAAATGGTATTCATGGCCAAACAGGCGTACGTCGGCCTGGACCTCGGTCACTATGCGATCAAGGCGGTCCAGCTCGAGCGCACCTCGGGTGGCTGGAAAGTCACTCGGGCGGCTTCAGTGCCAACCCCCGAAGAATCGCTTAAGGATGGCGTTGTGGTCGATACGACTGCGATGGCCGCCGCAATCAAGGCTTTGCTCAAGGATGCACACATATCCGCGAGCAGTGCCTATGTCGCCGTCGCCGGCGCCGCTGTAGTGGTCCGAACCGTTCGGATCCCGAGCATGCCGGAAGCGACGTTGCGGAAATCCATTAAGTTCGAGGCGGGCAGGTACGTGCCCACAAGCGTTGCCGACAGTTATATCGAATTTGAGATCCTTGGCCAATCGGACGAGGACAATCAGATGGACGTGCTAATCGTCGCGGCCCCCAAAGAGGTCGTCGAGAGCCGCATCAAGGCTTGTCAAGCCGCGGGTCTGGACGTTGAGGCCGTGGACGTCGAACCGTTTGCCGTCTTCCGCTCGATCGTCGAGACGGACGAGGAAAACGGATGGCTCGGTGGAACGATCGCGATGGTTGACATCGGCGCGACGACCACGAGCATGAGCGTCGTCCGAGATGGCGTATTTGCCATGACCCGTTCGATCCCGAACGGCGGCAAGACGCTTACGGAAGCGCTCAAGAGCTACTTCAAGCTCGGAGAGGAAGATGCCGAATCCGGCAAGCGCCAGCTCAATGTTGCGGAACTGATCGAGGAGACGAAGCCGAAGGATAATCCTCCGCTTCGAGTCCTTCAGTCGCATCTTGACGACCTGGTCCGCGAGATCCGCCGAAGCTTGAACTACTACCAGTCGCAGCAGACCGATGCGTCCACGAACCCCGTTAGCCGGATCCTGGTTACGGGCGGTGGTGCGAAATTGCCCGGCATGACCGAGTACCTCGCGCACAAGCTGCAGCTGCCGGCTTTCTCCGCCGGCGTTCTCGCCAACCCGAGATTTCTACACTCCGGCCCGCCTGAGGAGAGCGGCCTGGACCTAGCCGTCGCATCCGGCTTGGCCATGCGCACGTTCCCGAACGCGGCCTAAGAGCAGACCATGCCATTTATTAACCTAATTCACGAGCAAAGGGTCTCAGCCCAGCGCGCAGACAGGAAGTCCAAGATGTTCTTCCTGGCCTTCGTCGCGGTCATGATGTCCTCCGCGGGCGGCTATGTAGTCGTCTCGTACGAGGGGCAGCAGAGCCACGACGCAGAATCCGCGCTGCAGGCCCAGATCGAGCGTGCGAAGCCGCTCATCGCGCAAACGGAAGATAACCAGCGACAGCAAGCCAAGCTTACGCCTCGGCTGAAGACGCTGGAGAACGCCCAGGGAGAAACCACTCGCTGGGAGCGCGTGCTCAGTTATTTGACCACCCAAACGCCGCCACAAGCATGGCTTACGAGCGTGCGGTGTGCCAGCGCCGATCCGAAGAAGCCAGTGTCGATCACGTTCCAGGGAGTTGCGATGTCCCAGGTTCCGGTCGGCGAGCTGATCCTTCGGCTGCAGAATTCGACGGATCTCGGCAGCGTCAGCCTGCGCTACACGCAGGAGAAGCTGATCCAGCAGTCGAAGACCACCGAATTCCAGGTGGATGCGGCATTGATGGGCACCGAACCCAAGCAGGGTGTGCAGGAGGAGAAGACACAGTGAAGAGGAGACACAGCGCACACTTTTGGCTTCTGATGACCGGTCTCGCGGTCGTCGGTGGCGCAATGCTCGTGGGCTTCAAGTTCACAGGTCTCAACGCCGACCGTGTTCGAGTGGCGAGTCTGAAGGAACAGACTCAAAACGAGAGCTCGGTTAAAGAGCAGCTTGCAAAGTCCCTACAGAATCTGGAAGAAGCGAGGGCCCGCCTGACTCACCTCGAGCGAGGCATCCCGGGTACCGCTTACATTCCGACGATGCTGCAGGAGCTCGAGAAGACGGGCAAGGCTTCAGGAATCGCCGTTACGGGCATCCGCCCAGTACCGAGAGCGGTGGCCGCTAACACTTCGGCCGCAGGCTCGGACTCCGGTGAGGTTCTCTCCAAGCCTGCCTACGAAGAGATCGGAATCGAAGTCAAGGGCCGCGGCAAGTACGCAGCGGCTATGAAATTTGTGCAGGCACTGCAGGCGTTCCCAAAGATCGTCAGCGTGCACACAATCGACATCACCCCCTCGATGGATCAAAAGGAAGCCGCGAGTGGAAGTGTCGAGATCACGGTAGGCCTTACGGCTTACCTGTTCAAGGACGACAAGAAATCCGGCGACAGCGACCCCAACGCCTACAACGGCGGCGATGCCACCGCCAAGCCGAAGCCTAGCCCCAACGCGGCTGCTCCGATGAAGAGCAACAGCAAGGGAGTCGTCGAAGCGTGAACAACATGGATGACAAGAAGAAACTAACCATAATTGGTGCGCTTGCCGTCGTGTTGCTCGGCATTGGTGCCTTCCAATTCACGAAGGCCTCAGCACCTCCGGCTCCTCCGGCAGTCAGCTCGACGCAAGACGATGCCTCCAAGGCTACGTCAGGCGACGATGCGACGAAAGAGCAGCCGAAGGCAGAGCAGCAGAACGATCTGGTCAAGGGCGCTTACGCGGCCCGAGATCCGTTCAAGCCGCTCATCGATGCCAATGCCGTTCCGCCACAGCAGGAACTGCCTAAGCCCCCAACAACGCCGCTCACCACAAGAGTAGCGACGGGGAAGGTGTTCCCACCGCTGTTCGGTGGAATCGACAAGACGGGTGAGCTGCCCGTAGCCAACCCCGGTGGAGAGGCCCTCAAGCCTGTCGTACCGGAATTCCCCTACAGGCTTGCCGGAATTATCTTGGGCAGGAAGCCTGCCGCGGTGTTCGTCGACTCTCAAGGCAATCAACGCCTGGTAGAGCTCGGCGGAAGCATCGACGGCGACACTCGACTCGTAGGCCTAGACCGTGAGCACGTTGTGCTTCGGTACAAGGACCATACAAAGGACCTCACTCTGGGAGGAGGAAACACAAGTGCTAAGTAACCCCATTCGCGGCGCAGCCATGGCTGCGGCGCTCTGCCTGGTCGGGCTCGCCTCGGCCGACGGCACGCTTCAGGGCGTGTCGGTCGACAAGTCCGGACCCGGTGTCGCGGTCCACATCAAGGGCAAGGACCTCGCCCGGCCCACGAAGCTGTGGGCCAACAGGGGGAACTCCTTGCTCCTGGATTTCAGCGGCAACCTGTCCGGTACCCAAACCTTCACGAAAGTTAAGAAGGGTGGGTTGAAGTCGATTTTCGTTGAAAATCAAAGTGCACGAAAGAAAGTGCGCGTGTACCTGACGCTCAACAAGCATCAGGAACCCCAACTTACGAAGACCGCCGACGGGTGGGACGTGAGCTTTGGCCAGCCTGCCAGCGCGACGAAGGTCGCCAAGGCTGAGACGAAGAGCACGACCAACTACGTGGCGCCTTCAGTGCCTCCTCTGGAGCCCGCTTCGATCGCTCTCGCTCGCCTTCGCGGCGAAGCGCCGAGCACGAACGGCCCCCGAGCGGATGAGGCTTCGCCCCGAGTCTCGCTCAACTTTACGAACGCAGAGGTTGTACAAATCCTCAAAGCGCTCGCAATGCAGACGGGAGTCAACATCGTTACTGCGCCCGAGGTCAAGGGCACGCTCACCGTCACGCTGGACAACGTAACCGTCAAGGATGCGTTGGACATGGTGACGAGCGTTTCCGGCCTTCGCTACACGAAGGTTGGCAACTCCTACATCGTCGCAACGCCAGACAAGATCGAGGCAACGAACTCGGCTCTTGGCGGCCACAAGGCGATGATGATGGAGACGCGCGTGGTCCCGATCTATAGCGGCAGCGGCCGCGAGATCCGAGCCAGCGTGCTGAGCTCGATGACCGATGCGACGACCTTCGGCAACTTCCAGATCTTCCTGCCCAACGAGGGCTACAAGATCGAGAAGAAGAAGGAGAGCTCGGCGACGGGCGACAGCTCGTCCACCGACGTGACGGTCGAGAAGGATCCGAGCGCGGATGCCAAGGCTGCCATGGCTGGCCAAGGCGACAGGGAGCAGGTCTCGGCCAAGGGTCTAAAGGAGCAGTATCTGGTCCTGGTCGGCCCGAGCGGCACCATTGGTGACGTTGAGGACCGAATCAAGGAGCTCGACGCGAGCATCTCCAAGGCTTACGGCTTTGACACCGATGCGGGCAGCAAGCTCGTCCGCCGCAACTATATGCTTCGGTCGGACGACGTCCATGCGAACGACCTCGTCATAGCCGTTTCCTCGACTCAGCCGAACAACTTCCTGAACGTGGATATGTATGCCACACCTGCAGGATTCCAGAACCAGAGCATCGTGATCGTTGGCCGCGAGAACGAGGTTGAGAAGGCGGAAGCTCTTCTCAAGGACCTCGATCAATCGGGCTACGGCAGCGTCGTCATGATGTACGATGTGCAGCATTCCGACCCTCGAGCCTTGCGCGAAGCGCTTGTCGCTCAGGTCAAGGGTCTGCGAGTCACCTTGGCGCCTGCTTCGGCCGGCAACACTCGTGTCTACGAAGAGGGTAAGGCTGCCGAGCAAGCTGCTCAGATGGCCAAGAACGGTAACGCTGGTGGTACCGAGGCCAAGGCTGGCCAAACGGACGCCACGCCTGAAGCCAAGGGCGGCGACGAAGAGAAATACGGCCTCAACGCGCCGTACAGCGGTTTCGAGAAGACTGCGGTTCCGATGAAGCTCGTGCTCACCGGCACCGAGGAGCAGCTCGATACCGCTAAGGTCTACCTGGCGCAAGTCGACGTGCCTGCCAAGCAGGTTGCGATCGAGCTCCGGGTCATGGAGATGAGCAAGGAAGACGCGCTCAAGATCGGTCTTGACTGGAACGTCAATACCGGCAGCGCGGCCGTCCGCACCATCAACCTCCACCAGGGAGTCACCGATGCCTCTAACTCCGCCACCGTTAGGATCGGCGGCCGAAATTGGGGCGCGTCGGTCACGGCGACTCTGGATCAGATCGCTAACAACAACAACCTGATCGCTCGACCCAACATTCTGGCCCTCGACGGCCGGGAAGCTGAGATCTTTGTCGGCGACGTCATCCGCTACGTGGAGTCGATCCAGTCGACCCAGAACGGCGTGACCGTCACCACCGGCAAGGTTCCGGTCGGCGTTCGCCTGGCGGTTCTACCGAGAATCGGCACGGACCACATGACACTCGACCTACGCCCGATGGTCAGCAACCTCAAGGGGTTCACTGACATCAGCGACGGCCGTGGTGGAAGCATGGGCCAGCTCCCGCAGACCAGTCTGCGCACTGCCCAGAGCACCGTGGCAATCGAGGATGGCGACACCATCGCCATCGGTGGCCTGATCCAGGATCAGGACATCAGCAACGTGTCGAAGGTGCCGTTCCTTGCAGACCTGCCGATCATCGGCCGGCTCTTCAAGAGGACGGACAAGTCGAAGGTGCGCCGAGAGGTCGTGCTCTTCGTGACCGCGAAGATCGTGGGCGCGAAAGCCGGAACGACGGCTGACCCTCGGGTCAGCGACATCAAGTATCCGGCCGAGATCAAGTCTCCTCCTAAGCCCTGACGGGATTAGGATCGGCCTTGGGGCCGGAGGGCAATTGCCCTCCGGCCCCTTTTTTTTGGCGACAGGCGACAGAGGACCCACGAAGGACGAACAGAAGTCACAATCCGTCCATGCCTTACTTTCCAGAGGTGCCGGAGCGCGTGCCGTACGACGGGCCGGGATCGAAGAACGCGCTCGCCTTCAAGGCGTACGATGCGCAGAAGGTGATCGGCGGCAAGACGATGGCCGAGCGCCTGCGATTTGCCGTCTGCTACTGGCACACCTTCAAAGGCACTGGCGCCGATCCGTTTGGCGCTCCGACTTGGATCAGGCCGTGGGATTCCAACCCCGATGCCATGCAGCGCGCGCGGGACACCATAGACGCGGCGTTCGAATTCATGGGCAAGCTCGGCGTCCCGTTCTGGTGCTTCCACGATCGCGACATCGCCCCTGAGGGTCGCGACTTGGCCAAGACTAACAGCGCCTTGGAGGAGATGGTCCGTTATGCTGCGGACAAACAAGCGGAGACCGGCATCCAGCTGATCTGGGGCACCGCAAATCTCTTCAGCCACCCACGCTATCAGTCGGGCGCCGCCACCAATCCTGATCCTCACGTCTTCGCGTGGGCGGGTGCGCAGGTGCGCAGGGCCATGGACGCGACCCATGCGCTTGGCGGCCAAGGCTATACGTTCTGGGGCGGCCGAGACGGCTACGAGACGCTGCTCAACACCAACATGAAGCACGAGCGCGAGCAGCTCGCGCGGTTCCTGCATATGGCCGTCGATTACAAGCGCGAGATCGGATTTACCGGCCAGCTCTACATCGAGCCTAAGCCGATGGAGCCGATGAAGCATCAATACGACTCAGATGCCGAAGCATGCCTGAACTTCCTTCGAGAGTTCGATCTCCTCTTACATTTCAAGTTGAACGTCGAGACGAACCACGCCACTTTGGCCGGCCACACGATGGCCCACGAGCTGCAGGTTGCCCGGCATGCCGGCGCTTTGGGATCGATCGACGCGAACATGGGAGACACGCTCCTGGGCTGGGACACGGACCAGTTCCCCACCAACCTCTATCTCACAACCGAGATCATGTTGGAGGTCCTGCGCATGGGCGGGTTTACCAGCGGCGGCCTGAACTTCGACGCCAAGCTCCGCCGGCCGTCCCACGAGCCGATCGACCTCTTCTACGCGCATATCGGCGGCATGGACGCGTTCGCGCGCGGCCTTGAGATCGCATGGGCGATCTTGGAAGACGGTCGGCTGGAGCGGTTTGTGGAGGAGCGGTACGCGGGCTGGCACACCGAATTCGGCCAGCGCGTGCTTTCGGGTGACGCAACGCTGAAGGACTGCGAAGATTTCGCCCGGCAGCATGGAGAGCCGGAACGCCGGTCAGGGCGGCAGGAAATGCTGGAGAATCTGGTGAACGAGTTCGCGTCGCCTTCGCATTAGCCGCCTCCTTCTTGTCATCCCGAGCGAGGCACCACCGAAGATTCGAACTTTTGCCTGCTTCCTGCCGAGAGAGGGATCTGACCGGAGTCGCCGCTTGCTAGCTTGTCCAAGTAGGATTACATCGTGGCCAGGCGCAGATGGCGGTTCTACGTGTACATCCTCGCAAGTCAAAGCGGCACGATCTATGTAGGCGTGACGAACGACCTCATTCGCCGGGTCCTCAGCCATCGCAACGGCGACGAGAAGAGCTTCACCACCCGTTACAAGATTCACAAGCTCGTGTACTGGGAACAGTATCGCTACGTGTACTCCGCGATCGCTCGCGAGAAGCAGATCAAGAGTTGGCGACGTGAGAAGAAGGTGGAATTGATTAACGGCCACAATCCTCAATGGCTTGATCTCTATGAAGTGGCAGTGCGGAGTGCCTTAGAGGACCTTGGAGCGGGTGATCGCTAGCCACGGAAGCGAACAGAAGCGCTCGTGCGCTCCTGCGCCAACCAACGCCCAGAATCCACGCAAGGGGCAATTCCTGTCAGATCCCTCTCTCGGCACCACATATTTTCCAGGCCAATGGCTTGAACGGCCTCGCTCGGGATGACAAAAAAGCGGGCGATGCTACAACCGGGATCAGAAGCGATGATCTGGAAACAGTTGTTTCGCTCGGCGCAGCGAGCCACTCGGCCACCGCAGCGTGGCTTCGGCGGAGACCATGGCGTCGAGGCACCGCTCCACTTGCGCTTTGTTTCCCAGGGCTTCGTTCGCCCGGGCTAGTCTCAGATACGCGAGCGGCACGAACTCTTCTTTCCGCACTGGGCAAGCTAGCGAGCGCTCGAGCTGTTCCTTCGCTTCCGCATTCTTCTCCTCTCCGCGAAGGATCCCGCCGAGCGAAAATCTCAAGAGGAATTCCGTCCCGAACCGGTCGGGGTGCGGAAGACGGGTCAAGGCATCCGTAACGATCTGCTTCGCATCGGGTGGGTCTTTCAAGAGCCGTCGAATGTAGTCGACTCTCGCATAGTCCTTCAAGTCGTGCATCTTCGCATCGAGCAACGGTGTCGAATGCAATGTCTCGTGATCGGGATCGAGCTCCACCGAAATCACATCCTTCTTCAAATCCAGGTGGATCACTCGCGCCGCTTCGGCGAACTCCACTTCCATCTTCGTCGCGCTGCCATCC
>JAXDKF010000092.1:0-4195 GCA_034667265.1 Fimbriimonadaceae bacterium | reverse complement strand
TCTCCAAATGGAATTGTCTGGGTGCCGCGTGTTCAGAGAACGATCGCATACAACGATCCCATCAACCCATTGTTCGAGACCACCTACGGCGGCCAAACCGTGCAGGCAACTGTTACGCAACGCGCCTCGAGTGGGGCGGTAAAGCTCGACATCGTGAAGCCCCTCTCCCTGCGCGGAATCGAGGTTAACACCGTCGCATCAAAGCTTAACGAGGTCCCGCGTCAGGCGCCATTGGTCTCTTTGCGGATGGATGGTGTCAAGGCGACGGGCGTGGTGATAGCCGATTTAGAGGACGGCCGTCAACGAGTGCGGGTCATCGAGCCGCCGGTCCTGAAGGGTCGCGAGGCGATCTTCCAGCCAAACCAGCTCGAGCCGATCCGAGACGTGGGTCTACGATGGCAAAACTATTCCGAAGCTCTGAGCTACCTGCCGCGCGAGACATTGTACGGGCTCGTGTTTTTGAAGAACACGCTCATCATCGCGATCCTGTCCGTCATCGGAACGGTGCTCAGCTCTTCGTTGGCGGCTTACGCATTCGCCCGGATGCGATTTCCCGGTCGCGACGTGATCTTTGGCCTCTTTCTCGCCACGATGATGTTGCCCAATGCGGTGACGATGCTCCCGCAGTTCTTGATCTATCGCCAACTCGGTTGGATCGATACGCTGCTGCCGCTTTGGGCGCCCGCGTTCTTCGGATCGGCCCTGAACATCTTCCTGCTGAGGCAGTTCTTCCGGACAGTGCCCATGGAGCTCGAGGACGCGGCTAAGATTGACGGATGCTCTTACGGCCGGACCTACTGGTCCGTCATGTTGCCCCAGATCAAGCCTGCCCTGGCGGTCATCGCCATTACGACGTTTTTGGCGGCTTGGAATAATTTCTTGGGCCCGCTGATCTATATCAACTCGCCGGAGAAGATGCCGATCAGCTACGCGCTCCAACTCTTCATGGGGGACCGCTCGAACGAGCCCGGGCTGCTCATGGCGTTTGTGACCCTCACGATCCTGCCGGTGTTGTTGCTTTTCTTCGTCGCACAAAAATATTTCATCGAGGGCGTGACGCTGACCGGGCTGGGTGGGAAATAGCTTCTCGAACCCATGCCACACTTACCCGTGCCCGAATTTGACGTCCTAGTGGTCGGAGCCGGACATGCCGGTATCGAGGCTGCGCTCGCCTCCGCGCGGATGGGACTGCGAACGGCATGCGTCACCATGCGCCTGGACCGGATCGGCCATCTGCCGTGCAACTGCAGCATCGGCGGACCCGCAAAGGGCCACATGGCCCGCGAGGTTGACGCCCTGGGCGGCCAGATGGGCGTCACCACCGACTACGCCCTGACCCACATCCGCCGCGTCGGGACTGGCAGGGGCCCCGCAGTGCAGACGGCTCGTGCGCATGTCTGCAAATCGCTCTACCCGCAATTGATGCAGAAGGTCATGGCGGGCCAGGAGAACCTGACTTTGATCGAAGCCACGGTCGAGACGGTGATGGGTGACGGGTCACGGGTATCGGGCGTCGTTTTGGGAACTGGGGAGGAGATCCGCGCTCGAGCGGTCGTCCTCACCACCGGCACATTCCTTAACGGCCTCTGCCATGAAGGCAAAAAGAAGACCGTAGCCGCGCGCCACGGCGACGAAGCCTCCATCGGGCTCTCTGCGTGGCTGCAAGATCTTGGCGTTCGCGTCAGACGCTTCAAGACCGGCACGACGCCCCGCGTGAAGCTCTCCACCATCGATTTCGGCAAGACAGAGGCCATGGAGAGCGAGCCGGAAGCCGGGCCGATGAGCTACATGCACGACCAAGCCTTTCCGCAAAGAGATCTGCTGCCCTGCTGGAAGACTTACACCAACGCTTTCACCCACGAGCTCATCCACGACAACCTAGGCGAATCCGCGATGTACTCGGGGCAGATCCAGGGTGTCGGTCCGCGCTACTGTCCGAGCATCGAAGACAAGGTTGTTAAGTTCGCGGACAAGGCCTCGCACCCTGTGTTTCTCGAGCAAGAGGAGTGGGATTCTGAATCGATCTACGTCCAAGGCGTTTCCACTTCGCTTCCCGCGGATGTTCAGCTCGGCTTGCTTCGCACGATCCCGGGGCTAGAGAACGCTGAGATGCTTCGGCCAGGTTACGCCGTGGAGTACGACATGGCTGATCCCCTGCAGCTCACGAACCACCTGATGAGCAAGCTGATGGATGGCCTTTTTCTGGCGGGCCAGCTCAACGGCACCAGCGGATACGAGGAGGCGGCGGGACAGGGCATCGTGGCGGGCATCAACGCGGCCCATTACGCGTGTGGCCTAGCCCCTGTAGATTTCCCACGCGACAACTCGTTCATCGGGGTGATGATCGACGATCTCGTCACGAAGGGGGTGGACGATCCCTACCGAATGCTCACCGCCCGAGCCGAGCATCGCCTGCTCCTCCGCCACGACAACGCGGACACTCGCCTCACGCCCTTGAGCCAGAGTATCGGCCTCTGCTCCGAGCACCGTTGGAGACGTTTCTCCGCGAAACAGGAATGCATCGAGCAGGGTTTGAGAGTGCTTCAGAACACGTTCGTCATGCCCGCGCATTCCGACCGCCTTGAAGACGCCGGGCTGTCGCTGATCGCGAGCAAGGTTTCGCTCTTCGACCTGATGAAGCGTCCGGAAGTGGACCTCGACAAGATCATCGCCCTCGCCCAAACGTGCGGCATACCGCTCGAGCTGCCTGACGACCCAGCCGCTCGCGAGCAAGTAGAGCTGGCGGCAATCTACGATGGCTATCTCAAGCAACAGCAGCGGCTTGTGGATCAAACGCGAAAGCTGGACGATCTCCACATCCCGTCGGCATTCTCTTTCGAGCACATGAAGGGACTCAGCTACGAGAGCCGAGAGAAGCTAACGCGCGTCCGCCCGACCACCGTCGGCCAAGCCAGCCGCGTACCGGGCGTTAGGCCCTCCGATATCGCTCTTCTTATCGGGCACCTGCGCGCTAGGTGAGGCCACCGAAGGTGAGCGAAATTCCGATGCGCCTAGTCGTGGAGGCTCTGGAAGAGGGCGGCTATGTCGGCACGAGTCCCGACGTCCCGGGCCTCGTAGCTCAAGGCAGAACTGTGACCGAGTGCATGGGACTTGCGCAGGAAGTTGCTCGAAACATCGGGGAGTGTTGCCTCAAACACGGAGATCCGCTGCCAGCGTGCTTTAGGCACAAACCAAGCTACTGACGCGGCCCGCTCTTCGACTTCGCATGCTCCAGCATGATGAACTCGCTCATGTTGTCCCGGGTTAACATGCCGACCAACTTGTCGCCGTCAAACACCAGGATCGGAGCGCTGTCGTCCTCGGTCAGGGCGTCGAACGCCTTCTCCAGCGGCTCGTCGGGAGCGATCCGGCGTAACTCTCGGTGCATGTGACCGGCAACATAAGCGCTTGGCCCTTCGGAGGCCAGGCCCCGGGCGATATCCGTGCGGCTCAGCGTTCCGATCACTTCTTCGCCGGCAACGACCGGAAAGTCGTGCTGGGAGCCGGCCAGCAGCATCTGCGCGGCTTCCTCCATCGACGCTCCGCTTGGGATCGTGCGGAATCGTGTCTGCATGGCATCGCGCACCCTGCGGCCCGAAACGAATGAAAGCCCAACCGTCGCCTGCACTTCTTGGCTAGCCCCAAGGAAGACAAAGAAGGCGATAATCATCCACAGAGTCTGATGCGAGAACAGGCCGATAAATCCGAATACGATCGCCAAGAATTGCCCAATAGCGCCGGCAATCTGAGTGGCGCGAGTTTCCGGCATCACCATGGCCAGCACGGCTCTCAGAACACGCCCGCCGTCCATCGGAAACGCGGGCACCATGTTGAACAGCGGCAGCCATAGGTTAGCCATGAAGAGCGCGTCCAGGATCGAGCTGTTTGGAGCGATGCCCACAAACAAGTGGGGTAGCCGTCCTAGCAAAGCGAAGGAAGCGCCGGCCAGAATCCCTGCAATCAAAACGTTAACCGCGGGCCCTGCGAGAGCGATCCAGAATTCCTGGACCGGCTTCGGCCGACCCTGCAGCATCGCGACGCCGCCCATCGGATAGAGCGTGATATCGCGCGTCTTCACCCCGTACCTACGCGCCACCAATGCATGCCCGAACTCGTGCAGCACGACACACAGAAAGATCAAGACGACGAGGATCACGACATTGAGGCTTTGTCCACCGGCAAGAAAGACCCAAAC
>JAXDKF010000091.1:0-3538 GCA_034667265.1 Fimbriimonadaceae bacterium | reverse complement strand
AAGCTCGTCGACCGGTCCGACCCCTCCTCCTCCTCGGCACGAACCATCCTCGCAAGACGAGGGGTACCTCAGCACTCAGCACTGAACCCTCAGCCCTGCCCTAGGCGCTTTGCAGCCGGACGGCGTGGTCGTGGACCACGGCCTGGGTCTCGCCGCGGAAGATGGCCATGAGGGCGGCGACGACCTGGGGGTCGAAGTGGTAACCCGCATTCGCCTCGATCTCCTCGATCGCTTTGCTGCGTGGCCAGGCCTTTTTGTAGGGACGGTCGTGGGTGAGGGCGTCGTAGACGTCGGCGACTGCGAGGATGCGGCCGACGAGGGGGATGTTCTCGCCCGCGAGGCCGTGCGGATAGCCGCCGCCGTCCCATCGCTCATGGTGCGTGAGCGCGATGACCTCGGCCATTTTCAGCAGCTCCGATTTTCCCTTTGCGAGAATGCCGGCGCCGATCACCGTATGCCGCTCCATGACCTTTCGCTCGTCGGGCGTGAGCGGCCCTTGCTTGAGAAGGATGGAATCGCTTAGCGCGATCTTGCCCACGTCGTGGAGAGGCGCGGCGAGGCGCACCGTCTCTGCATCTTCCGGCGAAAAACCCAACTTGAGCGCGAGCATATACGAGAGCTTGCCCACGCGGTTGATGTGCTCGCCGGTCTGGTCGTCTCGATACTCCGCCGCGCGCGCCAATCGGTAGACGACCTCGACGTTTGCATCCTTCAGCTCTTGCGTTCTCGTGAGGACTTTGTCTTCCAGCGTTCTGTTTGCCGACTCGAGATGGCGCTGGAGTTTTCGCAATTCGAGGAAGTTTCTGACGCGGAGAACGATCTCGATGAGGTCTCCGGGCTTGGTCAGGAAGTCCGAGGCGCCGAGCTCCAATGCGGTGCGGCGGGTGAGGGTGGTTTGGTCGGAAGTGAATACCAAGATGGGGCACGCTGCCGCGGTGCCGGGATGCGAGCGCACGGTTTTAAGGATCTGGAAGCCGTCGGGTGGAGGCATCTTGAGATCGAGCAGCACGAGGTCGGGCCATCCGCTCAGGATGAGATCGAGCCCTGCTTTCGAGTCGGTGGTTGTGCGGACGTTTCTGTAGCCCTCGCTGGTCAGGATCTGGTCGAGGAGCTTGAGGTTGGAGGGCTCGTCGTCTACGACGAGGATGTGATAGTCGATCACGCTGGGGTCTGGCATCTTTGCGGCCTCCTTATTCCCCTTGGGGCATCAGGGCGCGATCGATGGGCAGGGGGGTGGAATTTGGGCAGACACCTTGACTCTCTGATCGCCCGAGAGCCGGAGCTTCTGCCGGGAAGCGAAACTTTCTTATCAAATAAGCCTCCGGCATCACGTGTAATTGTCGCTTAATCAGAGGACTCGAAAGTAACGGATTATGTTGCGCGCAGGTTTGGCGGTCTCGTATATCTACTACTTGATCGAACTAGGGACTTTAATTCAGTAAATGTGCAGGAGTCTCGTTGATCGTTGGTCGTTGGTCGCTGGTGGTTGGTCGTTTAGGATTTCACGCGGAGGCGCGGAGAAGCGGAGGCGCGGAGCTGTCATTGGTCGGGGATTTCACGCGGTGGCCGCTGAGGATGCGGAAGATCGCAGAGGGATTTGTCGTTTGGTCGTTGGTCGTTGGTCGCAAGAGTTTCATGCGGGGGTCCTTCGCTCGGGGACTCACTCAGGATGACAGGCGTGGTTTGGGTGGCGAGTGCCGGGGCTTTTTCGTCGATCAAGCCTCCAGACACCTGGCCGAGATGATTGATGTGTCCGTGAATGGTGGCTTCTGGAGGCAGCGGAATTCTGTCGGCTGTCGGCTGTCGACAATCCGAACTCTATCCATCATCGTCAGCCCTCACGTCTCGGTCACCGGATCATCGCCTGGAAGGCCGATGCTACATCCGAGCACTCAAGGATGCAAACGGATCGCGCATTGCGCAACAATGTGAGCGCGAGTTATGGCAGAAAGTTCGGTCCTGAAACCCCACGGGCTTGGGAAGACGTCCCGGCGGGACGCGTGGTGGATGTCTCCGCTCATGACCCTCGTGGTGCTGAGCCTTTTTCTTGTTTACGCAACGTGGGCGGCGTTTCAGAACGCGCACTACGCGTTCGGCAACTATCTCTCGCCCTTCTATTCGCCGGAGATTTGGGGGGCGTCGCCGCATTCGTTCTTTGGTCCGAGACCGGGATGGTGGCCGGGGTGGCTGCCGTTCTCACCCGCGCTTCTGATCCTTCCCTTCCCCGCTCTTTTCCGGTTCACTTGTTATTACTATCGCGGCGCGTACTACAAGGGCTTCTGGGCCGATCCGCCCGCGTGCGCGGTGAGCGAGCCTCGTAAGGCTTACAACAGCGAAAACGCGTGGCCGTTGAAGATCCAGAACATTCATCGCTACATCCTCTACTTCGCTCTGATATTTTTAATCTTCTTGTGGCGAGACGCGTGGCTCGGTTTCCACTTCGACGATGGCTTTGGCGTTGCGATCGGAAGCTTGGTGCTGCTCTTCAACGTGGTGATGCTGACCTTCTACACGTGCTCTTGCCATTCGCTGCGGTATCTGGTTGGGGGTCGGAAGAAGTGCCTTTCCAATCATCCCGTGCAGAGCGCGTGCTACGGATGCGTGACCTCGCTCAATAAGAGGCACATGTACTTCGCCTGGATCAGCCTCTTCGGCGTGATGGGCGCCGACCTGTACGTCAGACTGCTCTCCATGGGCGTGCTGCACGACATAAGGATTCTTTAGTGGGCGAGCAGAGAGTTTTCGAGTACGACGTGCTCATCATCGGGGCCGGGGGAGCAGGCTTGCGCGCGGCTGTCGAGGCCTCGGCGGCGGGCGTGAAGGTCGGCGTTGTGTGCAAGTCGCTTCTTGGCAAGGCGCATACCGTGATGGCCGAGGGCGGGGTTGCGGCAGCGATCGGGAACGTGGACGATCGCGACAATTGGCGCGTGCATTTTGCCGATACGATGCGCGGCGGGCAGTATCTCAACAACGCGCGCATGGCCGAGCTACACGCGCAAGAAGCGCCCGGATGCGTGAAGGAATTGGAAGCCTGGGGCGCGCTGTTCGATCGCACCAAAGACGGCAAGATCTTGCAGCGCAACTTTGGCGGGCACAAGTATCCGCGGCTTGCGCACGTGGGGGATCGCACCGGCCTGGAGATGATCCGCACGCTGCAGGACCACGGCATCCATCAGGGCATCGACTTCCACATGGAGTGCACGGTGATCCGGCTGCTGAAGGACGGTCCGCGGATCGCCGGGGCGTTTGGATACATGCGCGAGCATGGGCAGTTCGTGGTGTTCCGCGCGAAGTCGGTTGTGCTGGCGACGGGTGGCATCGGGAAGGCTTACGCGATCACGAGCAATAGCTGGGAATACACGGGCGATGGGCATGCGCTGGCGTATCAAGCGGGCGCCGATTTGATGGACATGGAGTTCGTGCAGTTCCATCCCACGGGCATGGTTTGGCCGCTGTCGGTGCGCGGGATCTTGGTGACAGAGGGAGTGCGCGGAGAGGGCGGCATCCTCAAAAACAGCGAGGGCAAGCGGTTCATGTT
>JAXDKF010000090.1:0-5699 GCA_034667265.1 Fimbriimonadaceae bacterium | reverse complement strand
GGCTCGGTAGGTTTGACCTGAAGAGTAGGGGGAAGCTGGCCAGCCTGCTGCAACACGCGATACGCCGCCGCAATCGCCGGGCTCGGATTCTGCGCCACGCAAACGCCGGGCAGCAGAAGGAACGCGGCGCAATAGGCGCCCAGACGCAGCCGGCCCACCGTTACTCGAGCCTCCGAAGCGCAATCAGACCCAGGAACGCAAAGATCAGATTGGGAATCCACGCCGCGGCCAGAGGAGGAACCCAGCCGTTCCGTCCAAAGATCTCGGTCGACGCGATGAACGCGTTGTAGTACGCCATGACGAGAAAGATGCTGAGTAATACTCCGGCAAAGCCACCCGTTCTGGCAAACAGGATCGCGAAGATCGGGGCCACGAAGGCGAAGATAACGCACGAAGCAGGCACGGCGAAACGAGTGTAGTAGGCCACTTCCAAAATACGAGTATCGAGGCCGGTCTTTCTTCCGTTGTTGATGGCTTCACGAAGCTCCCCGGCGGTTTGCGTTTGCTCGCTACGGGGGTTCAGCAGGTCGTCGATGATGATCCGCTGATCGATGATCATATCGCCTTTGTTGCGCGGACGGACACCAATGAGATCGAGCCCTTTCAGATTCCAGCCATAGGGTTTGTGGAGCGTCCAGATGCCGTCCTTATACGTTCCCGTGTCAGCGGTGTAGATCCAGGTCTCGTCCGGAGACGGCCTTTGAATGAGGGCGACGTCGTTGAGTTGCAGGACTTCGCCGGTAGACCGCACCACGCTGCCAAATGTTGCTGTGTAGTCCTTGAGGTAGATCACAGCGTTGGACCTGAACTCGGGCATCACGCCCAAGAGACCCACCTTTCGCGCGACTTCTGTGAACTTCTTCTCAGACCGCGGCATGACGCCTTCCACCAGGAAGTAGTTGAAGATGCCGACCACGATTCCAAACGCGGCGACCGGAAGCACAACCCTCACGATCGGCGTGCCCGCCGCGCGCATGGCGGTCAACTCGGACTCGCGCGTGAAGCGCGTGAAGGCCAAAGAGGCAGCCAAGGAAACGCCTACGGGCAAGGTCATGTTCAGCCAATACGGAAGCTTGTAGATGAGGCTGAGGAGGATCGCCTCGCGAGGGACGTTCTGAAGCGAGATCTCCTTCATGATCGCCATGAGCTGGTTGATGCTGAACATCAACGCAACCGCGATGGTGCCGATCAGAAACGGGACGATGAGCTCACGGACCACGTAGGTATCGAGCTTTTTAACCAATCTCCCCTCCGCTGCCCATTGCTATCCAGACGGGTAGCGCCCACGGATAAGTACACAGGCTTGGAATTAGGCCCTCCTGAGCTGGTTGCCAATGAAGGCTGAGTAAAGCAGGATAACGATCAGAACCGCGAGCCCGAGGATGGCGACCATGGCCGCCGCCGGAGGCAGCGCGGTTGCGCAAAGAGGGATGCCCACGGACACGCCGAGCATCGCGACCCATCCCGCCATGAGCTTGCGGACCATCGCGCGGCCCAGCCACTTGCCCTTGGCTTGATCGAGAAGAAACTTGGCCCCGCATTTCTTGCAATAGATCTCGCCGGGAGGATTGCTGTTGCCACACTCGACGCAGGGGAGCGCACGGAAGCTCGCCGAATCGTGGCCTTGGCGCTTCCACATGTCCACCAGCTTGTGCTCTTCACCAAAGAAGTCGGAGGGCATGCCTTTCAACGCGTCGTCGGCCAGTTTGATGGCGTGCCCGTGAAGGCCGCGGTTGTAGACAAGCTTGGCGATCTTGAACTTCGCGCCGACGTTGTTGGGACGCTCCTCCAACTGGCCGTAGGCTCTCGAAATGGCCTCCATGTCGATCGACACAAGCTCGTGCCGGTTGATGGCGGACCTCAAGGGGACAAAGAGGACAACCGTGATCACGACGGCAAACATGACCACTGGCGTTAGGAACTCGCTGCCCTCGGGAGGATTGATCGCCAGAATGCCGAGGCCGAAACCCAAGAAAACGCCGATGATCCCGTAGCCGGCGTCTATCTCGCCCTGCACCATCCAGTGGATCATCGAGACTATCCAGAGCGCGAGAAATGCCCACGTGATGCAGCCGCCGATGGCCAGCTCTGGATGGGCTGCGAAGCGGTCGGCGAGATTCACTTATTCTTCGTCCTTCCCTACTTCTGATTCCGCTTTCTTAGCATCCTGACGCGCCAGCCTCTCCGCCTCTTCCCGCTTTTCGCCGCCCTTCAAGCTGGTCTTGGGCTCTTCCCCGTTCAACAAGCGCCGGATGTTCGACTTGTGCTTAACCATTATGAAAAGCCAAACGAGCCCATAGCCCAGCGGGATGAGGATCTCATCGTGGAAGAAGAAGGCGAGGACGATCGCCGCAACCGCCGCCAAAATGCTAGCCAGGCTCACGTACCGCGTGATCGCGAACACGATCGCGAATGCCACCATCGCGCCCGCCGCAACCAGCGGAGTCGCGCCCCACGCAGCGCCCAGCATCGTCGCGATGCCCTTTCCGCCCTTGAATTTCAGGAACGGAGAAAAGCAGTGGCCGAGCACCGCGGCAATGCCGGCGAGGAAAGCGATGTCTACGCTGAAGCCGAGCGCCTTCGCGACGAGCGGCGGAGCGAGTCCCTTGAGAACGTCCAGGAGAAGCACCGGAATCCCCGCCTTCCACCCCAAAGCCCGGTGGACGTTTGTAGCACCGATATTTCCGCTACCGATCTTGGTGATGTCGATCCCGCGGGCGCGTGCGATCAGGAAGCCAAAAGGAATAGCGCCGAGAATATAGGAGCCCAGGAAGAGCAGCACCGACTGGGCGTTCACGCCCGCAACCGCTCCATGCCTTCGAGATAGATCGCTCGGACTGTTTCGATCACGTGCTCGTGCCGTTCCAAGAAGCTGTTTCCATCCTTGTCGCCAGAAACGTGGGCCAGGCGGTCGAGCTTGTCTGGATTCTCGGGGACCAGATCTTCCTTGTAGCCGAGGAGCGCAAGCCGATGCCTTACGGTGAGTAGGTGCCTCAACGCATCCAGAAGCTGCTCGACCTCGATGGCATTGACCAATCGCGCGCGGCCAAGGGCCCGGATGCCCTCTTCTATGCGGAGGTTCTCGCCTGCCTTTGTCGCGTTGGGGTACCGCATCTCGTGCAGGTGCACGAACCACTCGATGTCTCCTAGCCCGCCATGGCCGAGCTTGACGTGCCTTCGCATGTGCTGCGGTTGCACGCGCTCGCTCTCGATGCGCTTCTTCATCGCGGTCAGCTCTTTCAAACGCTCCGGCGTAAGGGGAAGCGCGCAACCGGCGCGCATCAGCACTTCCCTTGCTTCGGCCTGGCCCTGCACGAGGCGCGCCGATCCAAGCGCGAACCGCTCCCACATCTCCATTCGGTCCAGCTCGTAGGCGCGCAGGCCGTCGTAGGTTCTCACGAGCAGACCTTGCCTTCCTTCGGGACGCAGCCTGAGGTCGACATCGACGGGCGCTCCATGTCGTTTCAGCGTGTGAAAGATCGACAGTAACCCTTGGCCCTGCTGCTCCGCCTCAGCTTGCGCGTCCGCCGACGACACGAGAAGAACGAGGTCGGCGTCCGAGTGCAGCCCGAGGTCCTGCCGGCCGTAGCTACCGAGGGCGACCACGTCGAAGTCGGCATAGAGCCGCTTCATCACGTGTCGAACTAGCGCGTCCTGCAAGCTGCTCAGCCGTAGGCTTAAATCGAAAGAAGGCTCCAGCAGCCATTGCGCGGCTAGGCGACTATGGACGTCGGCGTAGGTTGAAGCCACCTGTGGCAACGGAAGATCAACATGGAGCTCGTCGATCCGCTGATCCGGGCAGAAACTCTCCTCGATCTCCCCGCTTAGGAGTAGCTCGGTGAGCGGGACCGATCGGCGAAACGAGTTGATGAGCGCGGGCGCTCCTTCCAGCACTTGCCTGACCCTGTTCAAGCTGCCTTCATTCGTCTCGAGCGCTTCATAAAACGCGTCAGAGTCTGGCAATGCATCGAACCACTGGAAAGCCCCGTGCGCCAGCGGGCCGAGTTGCTCGCCAATGCGCGACCGGTGGGTGTCCGCCTGAGAAGGTGGGTGGACGATCGACTGATACAAGGTACTGATTGTACGCCGATGCAAGTCTAGATGGCGATCCAGTGTCTTCCAACTTTGCTCGCCCATAAGCTTAGCGAGCATTTCTCTTGATTCCGGCGACTCGGGGATCTCGTGTGTTTGTTGGTCGGCGACGAGCTGGCAGCGGTGCTCGAGCTGGCGGAGGAACGTATAGCCCTGAATGAGCGCCGCCGCAACCGCATGGTCGAGCAGCCCGATCTCTTCGAGTGCCTTGGTCGCGTCTAGAGTGGAAAGCGTTTGGAGCGAGGGATGGGATCTACCGTGGGCGAGCTGAAGGATCTGAGTCAGGAACTCCACGTCGCGGATGCCGCCCGCGCCGCGCTTGAGGTCGTTGGCCAGCGCACGTTCCTCGATGCGCGTGCGCATGGAGGTTAACGCGTCCAGTGATGCCTCGCTAAGCTTGGCGCCGAAACAACGGTCTTGGCGTAGCGCTTGCCACCTTAAGGTTAGAGACTCTGGGCCATATATGGGGCGGGATCTGAGGAGCGCCTGCGTTTCCCAGGGTTCCGAATAGAGCTGATAGTAGTTCTCCGCGGAGCGCATCGACGGCACCAGCGGACCGGAGCCACCATACGGGCGCAAGCGAAGGTCCACACGGTAGAGAAAGCCCCTCCCCATGGAATCGGATAGCGCCCGGTTGAGGACTTCTCCGAATCGCTGCGCATCTCTCGAGACGGCCTCCGGCAAGTCGTCTGGCGCGGCGTACACCAGGTCGATATCGGAGCTGTAGTTCAACTCGCGTCCGCCCAGCTTTCCAAACGCCACGACCAAGAATGGGCAGGTTTCGCCCAGCGTGGATTTCAGAGAGCTGTCGTTCCAAACGGTTCTGATGGTCAGGCGGATGATCGCTTCGGCGAGCTCCGATAGCGCTTGCCAAACTGCCGGCTCGTCCCAGTTGCCTGCGAGGTCGTTCAGGACAATTGGCAGGGTCCAACGCTGCTTGAGATAGCGAAGCCGGTCTAGCGAGTGGGAGTAAGACGTGGAGTTGGAGAGCAGCTTCTCCCCTTCCTTCTCAATGCTTCTCGCGCTCGGGATCCGGCTGATCTCTTGGGGGTCGAAGAGGATGCTTGCAAGCTCTGGGTTTTGGATGAGCGCGTCGGCGAGAGGCTGGCTACCGCCGAGGATGGCCATCAGGTGCTTAGCGAGATTCGGTGTTGCCTGGAGCTGCTCGAGGTACGGCCCAGCGCTGGACCCCGCTTTCAGCCACCGCTCTAGGTTTGTGAGGGCGAGGTCGGAGTTAGGGCTGAGAGCAAAAGCGTCTTTGAAGAGCCGATCCAGTGGGCCGCCTGCGAGTTCCTCTAACCGCTCTTTCGCTCGCATGGCTGTCTCCTGATCGCGGAAGACGCTCATGATGGCTCCGCCGTAGCATCGCCATTTGTCGCATCGCCCTCTGGGCGATGACTCTGCACTTCGTTTCTCATTCCCTGGCGAGACGCGGGCAGGGCCCGCCTTGCCCCACCTTCTCGATACCACCTACACATATGCGTAACCGGGCACTTCGCGCAGATCGGCAGCGGCGCCTTGCAAGTTGCCCGACCATGGTGGATGCAGGCCATATGAAACCGAAACGCATACTTTGCCGGCACAACCCTCAGAAGCAGGTCATGCGC
>JAXDKF010000089.1:0-6105 GCA_034667265.1 Fimbriimonadaceae bacterium | reverse complement strand
ATGTGGGGCGCAATATGGCGGGAGCCAACGAGAAGTATGTGAAGGTGCCGTATTTCTTCTCCGACATGCTCGATCTCGGGATGGTGTTGCGAGGCGATCCACAAGGCGGCAAGAGCGCTCGCACCTTCGGCGACGTGGATGCGGCGGAGTTCGTGGAGCTCTATGCGCGCGAAGACGGGACGCTGCAGATGGGCATGGGCTTCAGCCGGGATTCGAAGCGACAGGACGCGTTCTCGGACAAGTTGGAGGAGCTGGTGCCTAAGCGCCCGCGCGTTGAGGACGTGCAAGCTTCGGATTTCGGGTTCTAGGGATCATCGCCTAGCAAGGCGAATGCTACACGCGTCTTGCCCAGATTCGCGCGGTATGGCCGTGGTCGTGGTCGCCTTCGTCGTATTGCACGACCTGCATCTCCCTCAGTAGGTCGGGCAGTCCGCCAAGATTGACAACCCTTTCGGCCGAGGCTGGCTTCCCTTCCCTCTCCTGGTGCTTGGTGGTGAATGCTTCTATTACGATGCTGCCTCCCGGAGCGAGCCATTCTATAGCCCTAGCGACGAGGTCTCGGTCGAAAAAGAAGAAGCAAGTGACAAGGTCGAAGGATCTGTCTGGATCGTAGGCTGGGTTGAGGACATCAGCCGTTTGCCAATCCACGCAGCTCAGTGGCTGCGGCTCCAGATAGCGAGCCGCGAGATCGCGTCCTCTTGTGGCGCATTCGGGCAAGTTGTCCACGGCCGTTACGTGCCAGCCGTGAGCGGCCATGTAGACGGCTTCCCTGCCCGCGCCTGAGCCCAGGTCGAGAGCGGCGCCTGGCTTGAGGTTCGGGAGGACCGTTTCGAGCCAAGGGTTTGGCGCCCAGAGGCGGGCGTTCTGATGATGCTCGGTGTGCACGTAGTTCGATGCACTCGCGGCCTTCCGGCCATGATCGGCTAGCCACTGCACGGTCCTCTCGGTAAGGTCTTCTGGGCCGGCGACTTGGATGGTCTCGTGTTTCGGCGGGAGCTCGGCGGTGCGGCTCGCGAACTCCTCGAGCGGGATGTTGACGGAGTTGGCAATAGGATTGTCGGCGGCGTCTGCCGAAAGGCGAGGATCGAGATAGCTCGCTTCGGGGAGTGGTTTCATTGCCAGGGTCAGTTTACGAGCGTCCGTTCCGATTCACCATAACGGCACAGCGAACACAACGATGCACAACGATGTTGGGACTGCTCATGACCCGCGCAGAGTCGCAGAGGATCATCGCCTGGGAAGGCGATGCTACGCCGGATGCTACGCCGGATGTGCATAGGACTTACAATAGCGGCATGCAGGCGGAGGAATTTCTTACCTCGGTTGAGACACGGCTGAAGGACCACATCAAGCGTGGTAAAGCTGCCGCCGAGCCATTGACGCGGGAACAGCTTAATTGGACGCCCGACCCGGCGCGGTGGTCGGTAGCCCAGATCTTCGAGCATATGATGCTGGCCAACGAAAGATATCTCTTGCCTGTCAAGGATGCCCTGGACAAGTCTGAGAAGAGGGTCCGCTCGGATGTGAAGTACACGCGATTCGGCAAGTTCCTGATCAAGAACGCGGGTCCCGAGGGCAATGCGCCCGCGCCAAAGCCCCTTCATCCAAAACCGGGCTTCTACAGTAACGAGGTCATCGAGAAGTGGGCGTTGCAGACCGAAGACTTCGTCGACCTCGCCAAGAGCGCGCACGGCCACGACCTCTGCTCGGTGCGCTTCCCGAACCCGTTCCTGGCCATCTTCAAAATGAACTTGGCTGACAGCTTCGAAATCTTGACGGTTCACACGGAGCGCCATGTGAGGCAGATCGAAGCCATGGCCCAGAGGGCAAAGGCAGCCCTCAAAGAGACTGCAGCCCCCGCTTAGGGGTCAAAAGACGTACACGCACTTGGAGCCCGGCGCTAGCGCACATCGTCAGTGCATCGGGGCACATTTGAAGTACGCGGTTTTCACTTTCGATGGATATGGGCTGCCGATTGCGTGGCAGCTTCAGAAGGAAGGCAAGGACGTTCTCGTTGCACAGGTCGAAGACCAGCGGGACGTGCTCTCCGAGCTCGAGAAGAACGCAAAGCCTGAAGACAAGGCAAGCAAAGCCAGACGACTCTCGCAGTACGACGGCATGCTGGAAAAGCAGCCGGTCGACAAGGTCATCGAGAAGCTGCGGAAGGCGAAAGACCCCAGTGAGTGGTTCGCATTTTTCGATCTGAACCACCTCTTCAAATTCTCAGAGGAAGTCAGCAAGCTTGGGGTGCATGGCAACTTCCCCACTGTCGGCGATTACTGCTACGAGATCGACCGTGAGCTGGCAAAGGATTTCGTGAACGAGAACTATCCGATGATGCGTGTCGCCGATAAGCATCGATTCAACAAGGCGTCGGAAGCCAAGGCTTTCCTGAGCAAGAGCGACGATTTCTGGGTACTGAAAGGATTGGAAGAGGATGCACGCACGGTCGTGCCGGACGTGGACGATTTAGAGCTCGCCAATGGCCAAATCCTGGACGCGCTCGCACAGGATCCGGATGAATACGAGTCGGCTGGATTCATTCTAGAGCTGCTCATTCCGGGGGCGCTGGAGCTGACGCCTGGCATCGTGTTTTACGACGGGGAGCCGGTCCATACGTACATGTGCATCGAGAACAAGCCACTCGGCGCGGGCAATGTGGGCCCGATGACCGACTGCGCCCAAGACCTCGTATTCGCGACCGACATGGAGAACAAGATCAACAAGATCGCCTTTCCCCCGATCGTCCACGAGATGGCCAAGCAGCACAAGGGCGCGTTCTATTGGGACGCCTCGATCTATGCAGACCCGCGCACGGGCAAGCTGTACTTTGGGGAGTTCTGCGCGAACCGCCCCGGCTACAACAGCGTGTACACGGAGATCAGCCTGGCTGCTTCGGCATCCAAGTATTTCGAAGGCATCGCGCGCGGGAAAAGCCCTCTTCCTGAGAATTCAGTTGCCGCCTCGGTACGGCTCTTCAATTTCCATCAAAGTCCCGAGGGCGGAGTTCAAGGGGGATCGACTGTCGCCTTTCGCCCGCGCATCGAGAACGAGCTCTGGCTGAACGACGTGCGGAAGGCTCAGCGGCGGCTTTGCTCAGTGGGCTACAAGCCGGACATCGGCGTGATCACGGGCTCCGGGAATTCCGTAACCGAAGCCGCCAAGCGCGCCTACCGGAACGTGGATGAGTTCTCGTTCGAGGGCGCGTACTACCGGCCGCTGTTCGACTTCACGTCTCGGGAGTACAAGACGTCCATCGCGAACCGCCTGGATTACGGGCTGCAGCGGGGGCTGTACAAGATCGGGTTTGGGATCGGATAGGTATTGGGTGTTGAGGTATTGGGTATTGGATATTGGGGTTCGGGCAAACTGTAGCAGATGCGTCCTGAGTCGCTGGAGTTTCTGAAAGCTATCGTCAATGTGCCCTCGCCGTCAGGCTACGAGGAGCACGCCGCAAAGATCTACCGCGAGTTCGCAAAGCTTTACGCCGATGCAGTAACGACCGACATCCACGGCAACACGGCAGCCGTTCTGAACCCCAACGCAGAGACCCGGATCATGCTCTCAGGGCACATGGACGAGATCGGGTTCATCGTGAAATACATCAGCGACGAAGGCTTGGTCTATTTCAGCCGGATCGGAGGACACGACTGCACGATCGCGGTCGGCCAGCACGTATGGGTGCATGGAAAGAAGAGAGTGCCGGGCGTCATCGGGCGTAAGCCGATCCACTTGATGGAACCGGACGATCGCACGAAGGTCCCCGCGTTTTCCGATCTCTGGATCGACGTAGGCGCCGCGTCAAAGGCCGAGGTCCTGGAGCAGATCGCGCTGGGGGACGTCGTCACGTACATGTCCGAGTTCCAAAAGTTAATGGGTGATCGGGCGGCGGCTCGCGGGTTCGACAATAAGGTCGGCACGTTCATCGTGGGCGAAGCCCTGCGATTGCTGAAACAAGACGGCGGGCTCCACCCTGAAGTAGGGCTGTATGCGACGGCTACGGTGCAAGAAGAAGTGGGCCTGAGAGGGGCAACGACCGCGGCGTACAACATCAACGCAAAGACCGGCATCGCGGTGGACGTGAGCTTCTCGACCGACTACCCGAGCGTGCCTAAAGAAAAGCACGGCGAGGCGCACATCGGCAAGGGGCCATTGGTCACTCGAGGCGCGAACATCAACCCGATCGTGTTCCAGATGCTGATGGCGGCGGGCGAGGAGGAAGGCATCCCGTACCAGGTGGAGATCGAGGGCGGTATGACGGGCACCGACGCAGAAACCATGCAGATCAGCCGATCCGGCATGGCCACGGGACTGTTGGGCGTACCGCTCCGGTACATGCACACGCCCTGCGAGCTGCTGTCGCTAACCGACGTCGAGAACTGCGCGAAGCTCATGGCGGCCTATTGCCGGCGGGTGACGCCTGAGACGGATTTCACGCCAAGGATTTTTGGCGAGTAGGGCCGGTGAGCCTGATAGCTCCAGTCCCTTGCGGTGAGCCGGAACCAAGCTCGCATCGGCTGCGCCAGTAGACTGCTAGGCTTATGGTGTTTCTTGACGAGGCAGTGGTGGAGTTCGTGTCGGGGCGGGGTGGCTCCGGGGCGGTGAGCTTCCATACCGAGAAATTTGTGCCTCGCGGCGGGCCAGACGGGGCGAACGGCGGCAAGGGCGGCAACATCACCCTCATTGCCGACCGAAGCAAGCGCACCCTCTACGATTTCAAGCTGAAAGATAAATTCGAGGCCAAAGACGGCGAGCACGGCGTCTCCAACAAGCGCGGCCGGGATGGCAAGGGCATCGAGGTAAAGGTGCCGGTCGGAACCGTGGTGGCCGACGAAGCGACCGGCGAGCCGATCGTGGATCTCAACCACCACGGGATGAAGTTCGTCATCGCCAAGGGCGGCCGAGGCGGGTTTGGCAACGAGCATTTCGTGAACAGCGTCCGCCAGGCGCCCAACTTCGCTGAAAAGGGCGAGCCGGGAGAGCGGCGCAAGGTCACGCTGGAGCTCAAGCTCCTTGCCGACGTAGCGCTGGTGGGATTGCCGAACGCAGGCAAGAGCACCCTGATCTCGCGCATCAGCTCGGCGAAGCCGAAGATCGCGGACTATCCGTTCACGACCATCGTGCCCAACCTCGGAGTGGTTCATTTCCGAGATACGAGCTTCGTGGTGGCCGACATGCCCGGATTGATCGAAGGCGCGCATCAGGGCGTGGGGCTGGGCGACCGCTTTCTCCGGCACGTGGAAAGGAGCCGGGTGCTCGTGCACGTGGTGGACGCGCTGCCCATCGACGAGTCGGATCCGATTGCCAACTACGAGCTGATCGAAAACGAATTGAAGCTGTATTCGGAGGAGATTTGGCGAAGGCCGCGAGTCATCGCGCTGAACAAAATCGATTTGACTCCTTCTGGCGAGTTCAACGACCTAAGGAAGAGATTCGAGGTACTGGGCCATCCGCTGTTCCCCATTTCTGCTGTTACAGGGCAAGGGTTGGACCCTTTGTTGCACGCCATGGCGGACGCCATCGAGAACATGCCTGAGCCCGAAGAGCTGACTATCACGCCGACCCTCAAGCCCGCCGCCGACAACCATTGGGAAGTCATGAAGACCGACCAGGGCTTCAAGGTGGAGGGCAAGGGGGTAGAACGCATGGTCGCTATGACGAACCTCGAGAGCCGGGACGCGCTGCGGCACTTGCATCGGCGACTGGAGAGGATGGGCGTCATCGACAAACTTCGAGAGATGGGCGTGGAGGAAGGCGAATCCGTGGAGATCGGGGAGATCGAGTTCGCGTACTCGGACCAGCTATGACGGAGCAATCAGGCGTCCACGCGGCGGTACGGCCAGGGAAAAGGATTGGGATTTTGGGTGGCACTTTCGATCCGCCGCACGAGGGCCACTTGGCCATTGCGAGGGCCGCGATCAGCCAGCTCGAGCTTGACGAGATCATCTTCATGCCCGTCGCGCGCAATCCCCTCAAGCGGAAGCCCATCGCTACGGGCAAGCAACGCCTGGCCATGACAAAACTGCTCCTGGAGGACGAGCCCAAGGTGGCGATCTCCGACCTCGAGCTTTCCAGGGGCGGCAAGAGCTACGCGGTGGATACCCT
>JAXDKF010000088.1:0-2988 GCA_034667265.1 Fimbriimonadaceae bacterium | reverse complement strand
GAAAAGGAGCAGCACCCAAGCGAATCATCCTCCCGGACCCAGTCTACGGTTCCGAGCTGATGCAGCGATTTATCAACCGTATGATGATGGCCGGCAAGAAGACGGTGGCAGAGAAGATCTTCTACGGAGCGATGGCCATGGTCGAGGAGCGCGCAGCCGCGCCCGCCTTGGAAGTTTTCGAGAAGGCCATGCAGAACGTCATGCCCGCGGTAGAGGTTCGCCCCCGACGTGTGGGCGGCCAGACCTATCAGGTGCCTATGGACGTTCGTCCGGACCGCCGCCGCACCCTCGCGCTGCGATGGATGATCGGCAACGCGCGCAAGCGATCGGGCAAGTCGATGACCGACAAATTGGCGGGCGAGATCCTGGACGCCGCCAACGGAACCGGCGCGGCCGTGAAGAAGCGCGAAGACACCCACAGAATGGCAGATGCCAATAAGGCGTTTGCGCACTACAGATTCTAAAACAAACGTATACAAATCAATGCCCCGCAGTCACGCCCTGAATCTAGTACGGAACATCGGAATTGCCGCTCATATCGACGCGGGCAAGACGACCACGACTGAGCGGATCCTCTATTACACGGGTAAGACCCACAAGATGGGTGAGGTCCACGATGGCGCGGCCACGATGGACTGGATGGAGCAAGAGCAGGAGCGAGGAATCACCATTACCTCGGCTGCCACGAGCTGCTTCTGGTCCGGTACCAACAAGGACAAGCCCGAGCACAAGATCAACATCATCGACACCCCTGGACACGTGGACTTCACGGTCGAGGTGGAGCGCTCCCTACGCGTTCTCGATGGTTGCGTCGCGGTGTTCTGCGCGGTGGGCGGCGTTCAGCCTCAGTCCGAGACGGTTTGGCGGCAAGCCAACAAGTACGGCGTGCCTCGCGTGGTCTATGTGAACAAGATGGACCGCCTGGGCGCGGACTTCCATAGCGTTGTTAGCCGAATCAAAGAGCGCCTAGGCGCGAACATCGCCCCGATCCAGATCCCGATCGGCGCGGAGTCGGCTTACAAGGGCTACGTCGACCTGATCACGATGAAGGCGACGCTCTACTTATCCGACGACGGCAAGCAGTACGAAGAAGTCGAGATCCCCGCCGACCTGCGCGAAGAGGCCGCACAGTATCGCGAGAAGATGATCGAAGCGATCGCCGATTTCGACGACTCGATCATGGAGCGCTTCCTCGACGGTCAGGAGATCACCGACCAAGAGATCCGAGACGCGATCCGAAAGGGCACCGTCGCGAACCGATTTGTGCCTGCCATCTCAGGCTCCTCCTTTAAGAATAAGGGAGTGCAGGCGATGGTGGACGCCGTCGTCGACTACCTCCCGTCGCCTCTGGACGTCGGCATGGTTTCCGGCGTCGATCCTCGAAGCGAAGAGACGATAGAGCGGGGGCCAGACGACAAGGCGCCGTTCTCCGCGCTTGCGTTCAAGATCATGAGCGACAAGTACGTGGGCCGTCTTACGTTCTTGCGCGTCTACTCCGGCACCCTGAGGAAGGGAAGTCCGGTCGCGATCACGTACCGCGATCCGCAGACCAACGATTTCCGAACTCGTAACGAGCGCGTCGGCCGCATCCTGGAGATGCACGCGAACAGCCGCAACGACATCGACGAGGTGTACGCGGGCGAGATCGTGGGCGTCATCGGACTAGGCGACGTCAACACGGGCCACACGGTTTGCGATCCCGAGAAGCTGGTCGCGCTGGAAAGCATCAAGTTCCCCGAGCCGGTCATCCAGATCGCGGTCGAGCCGAAGTCGAAGGCGGACCAGGAGAAGCTGGGCACCTCGCTTATGCGCTTGGCTCAGGAAGACCCGACGTTCCGCGTGTTCACAGACCCCGAGTCGGGCCAGACAATCATCTCCGGAATGGGCGAGCTCCACCTCGAGATCATCGTGGACCGGCTCAACCGAGAGTTCGGCGTTCAGGCCAATCAGGGCAAGCCTCAGGTCGCCTACCGCGAGACCGTGCGCATTAAGGTCAGGGCTGAGGGCCGCTTCATCCGGCAGACCGGCGGTTCGGGCCAGTACGGTCACTGCTGGATCGAAATGGAGCCGCTACCCGCGGGCACCGGATTCCAGTTCGAGAACAAGGTCATCGGCGGGTCCGTGCCGAAGGAGTACATCCCGGCCATCGAGAAAGGTGTCCGAGAAGGCCTCCTGTCCGGCGTGCTTGCCGGCTATCCGGTCGTGGACGTAAAAGTCATGGTCGTGGATGGCAGCTACCACGAGGTTGACTCGAACGAAAACGCATTCAAACAGGCGGGTGTGATCGCTTTCCGAGAGGCCATGAAAAAGGCCAATCCGGTGATCAAAGAGCCCATCATGCATGTCGAGGTCACGACGCCCGAACAAAATGTTGGCGACGTCGTCGGCGACATCAATTCACGGCGCGGACGAATCGAGGGCATGGAACAAGGCCCCGGTGGAGTCACCATCGTGAATGCACACGTACCGCTATCCGAGATGTTCGGCTACGTCACGACGCTGCGCTCCCTCACCCAGGGCCGAGCGCAGCCCAATGTGACGCCGTCGCACTATGAGGAAGTCCCGACGAACATCGCAAACGAGATCGTCGCAAAGGCCCAGGGTGGCCGATAAGGAAGGAGTAGGAAGAACTAATGGCACGAGCTAAATTCGAGAGGAAGAAGCCGCACGTCAACATCGGCACTATCGGCCACGTTGACCACGGCAAGACGACGCTGACGTCCGCGATCACCGGCGCCTTAGCGCTTAAGGGCTTTGCGAAGAAGGTCAAGTACGACGAGATCGACAACGCACCCGAAGAAAAGGCTCGCGGCATTACGATTAACATCTCGCACCAGGAGTACGAGACGGACACGCGGCACTACGCGCACGTCGACTGCCCTGGCCACGCGGACTTTATCAAGAACATGATCACAGGCGCCGCTCAGATGGACGGCGCGATTCTGGTCGTGTCTGCCACCGACGGCCCGATGCCGCAGACGAAGGAGC
>JAXDKF010000087.1:0-8338 GCA_034667265.1 Fimbriimonadaceae bacterium | reverse complement strand
AATCCGGGTCACTGAATCGGAGGTCGCGTTCGCGCGGGCTTAGCTTGGAGATCGTTGATACCGTCGAAGCACTCCTGTTCGTTGCGGACGCCCCCGTGCCTGCGGAGACCTTGGCGCGAACGCTGGGAATGAACGAGGGGCAGGTGGAGCAGGCGTTAGAAGTCTTGCAGGAGCGGCTTGCGAGTGGGGGACCGCTGCAGGTCGTGCGGTTGGCGGGTGGCTGGCAGCTCTGCACCAAATCGGATTACGCGGAGATGATCGCAGCGTTTCTCAAGCCCCAACGGCAGCGACTAAGCAGAAGTCTTATGGAGGTGCTCGCGGTGATCGCTTACCGGCAGCCGATCACGTTGGCAGAGATCGATTTGGCTCGCGGCGTGCAGAGCGACTACTCCGTACGGCAGCTCGCCGAGCGGCGGCTCGTGCATGAGGTTGGAAGAAAGCAAGCGCCAGGTCGTCCTGTACTGTACGGCACCACGCAACAGTTCCTGCATCAATTCAATTTGAACGACCTATCGGAGTTGCCCAAGCTTGCGATGGAACTCGCCGACGTCGACAGCGCGCAACGGATGGCAGATGGCGCCGAAGAACCAGTGGGCGGTTAGCGGTTAACGGTGAGCAGTCAGCGGTAAACGGTGAGCGGTAACCAGGAAGCAGGAAGGAGGAAGCAGGAAGCAGTAAGAGCTTTCGCTCCTTAGCACCCCCGGACTTGCCATTCTGGTCACTGATCACAGATCACAGATCACAGATCACAGATCACAGACGACCCAGTCGCGGGTCGCCCAGAGCCTAATCGAAGGCTCTGCGCAATTCTCGGGCGTCTCCCGCCGTCTTAGTGGAATAAGCCGCATTAGATGGTGTACCGACGGCGGCTGGTGCAATGCCAGGCGATCTTGCTGTATCCTAGCCAGCAGGTTCAAGCAAGGGATTGCGATCAGAGCCTAACCATAGCGTCATGAGAAGCCTGCTAACTTTAATCAGTGCAGCGCTCGGCGCTCTGGCCCTAGGGAAGGGGCCTGGAGTGACCGCCGCGAGCGCGATCGTCATGGATGCCGATAGCGGCAAGGTGCTTTTCCAGAAGAATGCGGACGTGCCTCGCTTCCCGGCGAGTACGACCAAGATCATGACCGGCCTTCTTCTGGTCGAAAACGTTCTGCCAGACACGCAGATCGTCGCGCCATCGGACGTCGACGTCATCACCGGCTCGAAGATGCACCTCAAACCCGGCGAGAAAGTCCCGGCCAAGGACATGCTCTACGCCCTGATGCTGCGGAGCGCGAACGATGGCTGTTATGCCGTGGCGCTTCACGTCTCCGGGTCCATTCCCGCTTTCTCGAAGCTGATGAATCAGCGCGCGCAGCAGATCGGCTGCACCCATACGAATTTCAATAATCCGAACGGCCTCAACGATCCCAGGCACTTGACTACCGCTCACGATCTCGCCCTGATCGCGCGAGAAGCGATGAAGTATCCGGAGTTTCAGGACGCGGTCAAGACCACGCGCTACGCCATTCGCCGCAGCATCAACCAGAAGGACTTGCTCATGGTCAACAAGGACAAGCTCCTGCTGAGCGATCCGACGGCGGAAGGCATCAAGACTGGCTGGACCATCCCCGCCGGCAAGTGCTTCGTCGGAAGCGCGACTCGCGACGGCTACCGGTTGATCACGGTGGTGCTCAAGAGCGAGGATTGGAAGAAGGATACAACGACCCTTTGGAACTGGGGCTTTGCAAATCACGAGCGGGAGCTGGTGAAGAGCGCGAGCGAGCCACTCCAGACCGTGGATGTCAAAGACGGCGAGGAAGACAAGGTAGAGGTCATGCCTTCGCGCGACATCTACCTCACGGTGCCTCGGGGCGAAACCGTTCCCTTTGAGGTGACCGTGAAGGCTGAGGATGTCGAGGCGCCCGTGGCGCTCGGTCAGAGAGTGGCAACGATTATCGTTACCGATTCGCAGGGCGGCAAGATGTACGTTCCCGCGCTGGCCGCCAAAGACATACCGCGCCGGAGCTTGATGGCGGCCGCGACAAGCGGCGTTTATCCCTGGCTGGGTCTAACCTTGGTCGGCGGAACACTTTACGTGCGAGGTAAGTCGAGGCGCACAAGAACATATGGCTCGCGCCGCTCGAAAAAGCGCACCGCCTAAGCCGCGTCCGAAGAGTGCTCCCGCACCTTCTCCGGTGGCCGGCGCCGAGCGTTTGCACGTCCGCATCGCGCATTCGGGGCTGTGCAGTCGCCGGGCGGCGGAGAAGATGATCCAGGAAGGGCGGGTCTCCGTCAACGGCAACATCGTGCGCGAAATGGGCGTTCACGTTGTGCCCGAAGACGATGTTCGCGTGGACGGCCAACGGATCACGGAAGCCAAGCAATACACGCTGGTCATGAACAAGCCTCGTGGGATCGTGACCACGTTACGGGATCCTCAGGGAAGGCCCACCATCCAGAACTTGCTGCCGGACTATGGCGTGCAGCTCAAGCCGGTCGGACGGCTGGACATGGAGACCGAAGGGCTGCTGCTGGTCACGAATGACGGGGAGCTGGCGCATCGGCTGATGCATCCGCGCTTCGGCGTGGAAAAGGAGTATTTGGCGGTGGTGCGCGGCGTGCCCGATGACAAAGCCCTCGAGAAACTCCGCAAGGGCGTTTTCATCGAGGGAGGGAAGACCTTGCCGGCTAAGGTGGAGATGCTGCCGGCGCAACGGTCGTCGGCGACGCGATCCCTGCGGCTTATCATTCACGAGGGCCGGAAGCGTCAGGTGCGGCAAATGTGCGACGCGATCGGCCATCCCGTCGTGACTTTGAAGCGAGTGCGTATCGGGCAGCTTCTGCTGCGCGGGATGCGCGGAGGCGAGGTCCGGCTGCTTGGGAAGCAAGAAGTCCAGGAGCTTCGCCGACAGGTCGGACTGGACAAGGAATAGGATTACCCCTCTTTCAGAAACGGCATGCGCGCGCGGAGCTTCTTGCCTACTAGCTCGATCTGTGTCTGGCTCTCGGCTTCCCTGAATTCTTTGAGGCGTTGCTTGCCTGAGGCGCTTTCAGCAATCCACTCTTTTGCGAAGCTGCCGTCCTGGATTCGGGCGAGCAAGTCTCGCATGTCTTTCCGGGTTTCTTCCGAGATGACCTTCGGACCGCCAATGTAAGCGCCCCATTCAGCCGTGTCGCTGATCCGCTCGAGCATGTGCGTGATGCCGCCTTCATACAGGAGGTCCACGATGAGCTTCAGCTCATGAAGACATTCGAAGAACGCCGTTTCCGGCGAGTAGCCCGCGTCCACCAAGGTCTGAAAGCCTGCTTTGACGAGCTCTTTGGTTCCGCCGCAGAGGACGGCTTGCTCGGCGAAGAGGTCGGCCTCGGTCTCATCGCGGAAAGTCGACTCGACGACCATGGCTCGGGCGCAACCGAGTGCCCAGGCATAGCTGAGTCCGATCTTCTCCGCGTTTCCCGTGGAATCTTGAGCTACTGCCAGCAGCGCAGGTAGCCCGCCGCCTTTCAGATATTCACGACGGACGCCATGGCCTTGACCTTTTGGTGCGACTAACAAAACATCCACATCGGCCGGAGGTTGGATGAGCTTGTAATGGATGTTGAAGCCATGTGAGAACAGCACAGCTTGGCCCGGGCGCAAGTGCGGTGCAATGCTTTCCCGGTAGATCCGCGCCATGTCGCCATCAGGCAAGTTGAGCATCAACACGTCGGCATCCCGCGTCGCCTGCTCCGTGGTCTTCACAGCCAGGCGCTCGGCTTCAGCTTTGGGCCAGGACGAGCTGCCTACATAAAGCCCAACCGTCACGGCCACTCCACTATCGCGAAGATTCAGGGCGTGAGCATGGCCCTGGCTGCCGTAGCCGATGACCGCCACGCGCTTGGACTTGATGACGCTTGGATCGCAATCCGCCTCAGTGAAGATCCGCGCCATTAACAGCGGTCACTGCGATTGAGCTGGTACCAGACGAACACGCCGACGGCAACAACGATGGGCACCAAGACGAAAGGCGAGAAGAAGATCCGGTGAAGGAAGACGCCGAGTAGCGAGGCCGCGCCAGGGATGATGAGTGCGCCGATGACCGCTATTCCAATGCGGGTGCCCAGCGCCATCTTGGCCTTGCTGAGGGCCAAAAAGACCATCGAAAAGCCGAACATCAGGATTGCGAGGCCGGAGAGTGATAGATCTGGCAACATGTGCGCCTCCGCGCTAACTTGATCTTACAATAAGAAAAGCCTCCCCGTCTTGAGCGGAGAGGCTTTCGTTTATTTGCTCGTAGCTCCGACTTAACTAGCCGGTTTTACGACGCGGCTACGCGTCGTTTGAGCACGCGGGCTCTGTCGCTGTGCGTCAGCTCCCGCGATGACGTGAAAGGCGGATTTTCTTCCACGTTTCCACTTTAACGCAGTCGCGCCAAAAAGTAAGCAAGCGGCTGATAAAAAAAGTAAATCGAAAATCGTAAATCGCGCAGCGGAAGCGACGGATGTCCTCGCCAACGTGTTCGCGGCGTCCGGCTATGTCCCCTGAGTTCTATCGCTGCTGCTGGTGTTGCTCTTGCTCAGGCGGGTTGGCGAGCTCGGATCTGGCGAGCTGGTCTAGGCGAAGCTCTTCTAGAACGGAGTCCATGGGCGAGGACCCGGAAGTGGCGGGCAGGCCGGCCGCGTCTGATGCCTGCATGGTTTCCAAGCGGTCGCCAAGCTCCTTGAGCGATGCGACATGCTTTTCCGCTTCTGCTTGGGCCGACGAAGTGCCTTCCGGATAGCGATCTAGGACCGAGGAAATGTTGAAGATGTCTGCCATCGCCTGATCGGCAGCCGCTCTAACCGTCGGACCAAACTTGGTTACTGATGGGCCACCCGTGGCGAGGACTGCAGCGACGCGGTTGTAGTGAAAAGCCGCCGTATCGAGAGCCTCAAACGCGGAGGGCTGCAGGAATTCTTTCGCCGAGTGGCTGCGCTTGCCCCAGGAGCCGCTCCCGATCATCCGTCGCCAAACGCGGCGCTCGCGGCGACGCATGTACCGAGCTTTCGCTCCCCACTCGCGTGGATCCGAGGAACCCCACGCGTAGGGCCAATCGAACACGTCTTTCATCAACTCGGCCATGAAGGTGCGGGCTTGCGGCGTGAGCTCTGTGTTCACCTCGAAAGCGGGACGAACCCTGCGCCGAAGCGCAAGCGAGAAGACCAGGTTGATGAAGCCGGCCATTAGAGGTGCGGCCATCGCGGGCAGGACATCCGGTTGGCCGCCCACCGTGCCAAGTAGCCCAAAAACAAAGCCGATGACGATCATGAGCGAGCCCACCAGGCCCATGATCATGAGCCCCCAGCGGGCGTGCGCGTTGCCGAGGATATAACCGGCACGGCTTTCTAGGTAGCGATCTAGTGAGGTCTCTTCTAGGGGCATGTGCGGGTAGGCGCTAGATGGCCGGAGAGCCGACCATGATTCGCCACCTACCATTTACCTCTATATCCTGGTGACTTGTGTGAAACCTGGTAAGGAAGCGAACCTAAAGCCGGTCCCCGCTACCTGATAAACTTGATCCATGGCAACGGCGCTTGTGGCTCCCCACTCCCCCATCGAGCAGATCCTCGGCAAAGACGCCGAGTCCCTGCTGGGTTTTAGCAATCCCAAGATCTCCAAGGACCGGCTTCACTTGCCCGGACCAGACTTCGTCGACAGGATCGTTTCGATCACCGACCGAAACCCGCAGGTCCTGCGATCCATGCAGAGTCTTATCGGCCACGGCCGGTTGACAGGAACAGGCTACGTGAGCATCTTGCCGGTCGACCAAGGCATCGAGCACAGCGCAGGCGCGAGCTTCGCCAAGAACCCAGCCTATTTCGATCCGGAGAACATAGTGAAGCTCGCGATAGAGGGAGGCTGCAACGCGGTGGCTTCCACCGTGGGCGGGCTGGGGGCGGTCGCGCGCAAATACGCGCATAAGATCCCCTTCATCGTGAAGCTCAATCACAACGAGCTGCTGACGTTTCCTAACAAATTCGACCAGATCATGTTTGGACACGTGGAGCAGGCTTGGAACATGGGAGCGGTTGCGGTGGGCGCGACGATCTACTTTGGCAGCGAGGAAGCGGGTCGGCAGATCGTCGACGTCAGCGAGGCTTTCGCCCAGGCGCACGAGCTTGGCATGGCCACCGTGCTGTGGTGCTATCTGCGCAACCCCGATTTCAAGAAGGACAAGGACTACCACGTGTCGGCGGACCTGACCGGCCAGGCGAACCACCTAGGCGTGACGATCCAGGCAGACATCATTAAGCAGAAGCTGCCCGAGAACAACGGCGGCTACGAAGCCCTGAACATGGGCAGCAGCGGGTACGGAAAGTTCGACAAGCGGATCTATACGGAGCTGTCGTCCGATCATCCCATCGACCTTTGCCGATATCAGCTCGTGAACTGCTACATGGGCCGCGCTGGCCTGATCAACAGCGGCGGCGCATCGTCTGGCGAAAGCGACTTGGCAGAGGCCGTGAAGACCGCGGTGATCAACAAGCGCGCCGGCGGCATGGGCTTGATCAGCGGCCGCAAGGCATTCCAGCGGCCGATGGATGAAGGCATCAAGCTTCTGAACGCGATCCAAGACGTTTACTTGGATGCCGGCGTGACCGTCGCTTAAATCTCGGTGTTGTGGTGTTGCGGTGTTGCGGCCTCAGCAGCATTCTTCGTGACTGCGGGGGCCGTTTTTAAATTGCGTTCAGGCCTTAGCCGTCACGAGATTTTCAACGTGCTGTTTTAGACCGTTCTCCAGCAAGTGCACCCAGCCTTCCGAGTAGCCTTTCTTGAGATCATCGTCGAGCTGGCCCACGGCTCGATGAGTCAGCGTCAGCACCGTGCCGTCGCCGGCGGGCTCGAGCGTGAAATGCATCACGTTGAACACGGCCGCGCTCATGCCCATCGGGCCGCTCATGGACAGCTTCTTGCCTTTCTCGACATACGTGACGGTGGCATAGAGTGCGCCGTCTTTGCCGTCAGGGAACTGCTCCATGAACTGGCCGCCCGGGTGGGGGTCGAGGCTCACGCTGCCGTTGTTGAAGCTGTGGCTCCACCACTTGCCGATGTCGTTTGCTAAGCCTGACCAAACAGCCTCCGGCGTTGCCTGAATATTCACTTTGTGCTCAAAGTGGAAGTCGTTCATTCCTCTCGCTCCTTCCGTATTGCCTGGGGCCTCCATGAATCGCTTGAAACCGACCAGCGACTCCGCCCACTGCTCCTGGTACTTCGAGACCCACCTTTCGTAGATCTCCCGCAGGGGAACCGCATTGATGTAGTTCCATCGGCGCTTGCCCTCTCGCTTCACGATGATCAGTCCGGCATTCTCCAGAATGCCGAGGTGCTTCATCACCGCGAATCGGCTGAGAGGCAGGCATGAATCGCAGAGCTCGCTCGTGGTGCAGGGCTTCTCCCGGATGAGGTCCAAGAGGCGCCTTCGAGTGCTATCCGCGAGCGCTTTCCAAACGTCTTCCAGAGGTTCCTGGGCCATACGTGACCATATGGTAACATATAATCGCGAGAAATGCAAGGCCCCTTCGAGTCATCAAAAGGGACAGTGGCCGAAAGAGCACACGTTATCATCACTGTTCGATGAACCGCGGGGATGCAGACCGACACTTGCGAGCACATGGCTGTGCGGTTCTGCGCGAGGGTGGCGCGCACACGATCTACAAGAATCCGGCCAACAGCCGAACGGCCGCTTTGCCGAGGCACCGGGAAGTTAAGCCGAACACGTTCAATCGCATCTGCGATCAGCTGGGCATACCCAGGCCGTTGGGGCGGTGACTATGCGGCTGAAGCTCGGCCTGGGAACACCTTCGCGTGCGGATTGTCCTTTAGGGCTTCGTCTCTCCTAGCGGCCGATATCTCTCGAGCGGCATCCAACGCCATGGCTACAGCTTCCTCCGGATCCTGACCTTGAGAGATAGCCCCGGGAATCTCTGCAACCCAGGAAGTGAACCAGCCGTCCTCAGCCGGTTCTACGAGGACTGTCAGCGGAATATCCACAATTTAAGGATACGCCAGATGCACGGGAAGGGATGGCGGAGTAGGTGGGATTCGAACCCACGATCCGGCTCAACACCGAATACGCGATTTCCAGTCGCGCTCCTTCGACCACTCGGACACCACTCCGCGCTGGAGACTCTATTGTGGCACGGTGCTGGGTCCGTTATGGGCTGTGGCCGTATCGCCCACGTTACTTAAGGGATAGCCGTCGCGCCATGGGTGACGAGCTCGCGATATCCGATCGAGCGATCCGAGATCCGCACGGGGCGACCACACTTCATCGCAAGTCGGGCCAGCTTCTCCATGTTTCCGCCCGAGTTAACGACCACGAAGTCGAGGCGCCGG
>JAXDKF010000086.1:0-4282 GCA_034667265.1 Fimbriimonadaceae bacterium | reverse complement strand
AGGGTTTCTGGAAATCGTATATGGAGAAGTACAAGGACTGGACCGACGAGAACTTGGCGCTGCACGACCGCTATTTCAGGAAGCAGCTCGAGATCGTGGGCAAGATGCAGAAAGCGGGCGTACCGATCCTCGCCGGCACCGACGTCATGAACCCCTACTGCTTCCCAGGGTTCAGCCTGCACGATGAATTGGTTTGGCTCACCAAAGCCGGCCTCAAGCCGGGAGAAGCCTTGCGCGCAGCCACCATCAATCCCGCGATCTATCTGGGCATCGAGAAGGACTTCGGAACGGCGGAGCGTGGCAAGGTGGCGGACCTCGTTTTGCTGGACGCAAACCCGCTGCTAGACATCCGCAACACGACAAAGATTGGCGCCGTGTTCGTCCGAGGAAAGCTGCTGAGGCGCGAGGACTTGGACAAGCTCATGCCCAAGATGCCGGCAGCGCCGGCCGCCTCACCGCCTGCCGCGCTCGGAGGTATTGCCGACGACGAGTGGCCCTGACCTGCGACGAAAAGCAAGTTTCGAGAAGTGCCGCTCAGCAACGTCGGGCCACAATGCAAGCCATGAAGCCTGAGCATTTGCGCGCATGGTGGTTCTCCCGTCAGGGGCTCGATAACTCCAGTGGCCAGCCCGCAGCCGCGGTTTTGGAACACACCGGATGGGCCCGCTCAGTCGGAGGCGCGAACCCCTACCTGACGCTGCACGCGCGAGGCGTGGACAGCAGGGAAGAGATAGATAAAGCTTTGGCAAACAAAGACATCCACGAGCTGCCGAGCGCCCGCGGATGCACCTACGTCGTTCCCAAGGCGCACTACGCTTTGGCGCTCAAGGTTGGCCAGCCTTCGGGGGACCCGCAGGACGTGGCGACGGCTAAGAAATTCCTTGGCGTGACTGAAGAGGAGATCCGCAAGCTCGAGGAGAAAGTTCTTGGAGCGTTAGAAAAACAAGAGCAAGACCCGAAGCAACTCAAGGACGCAGTCGGCGATGCAGTACGCTCGCTGGGAGACGAGGGTAAGAAGCGCGGCATGACCACCACGCTCCCGATGGCCCTCGGCCGGCTTCAGAACGATGGCAGGATCCGCCGTGTGTCCACCGACGGACGACTCGACAACCAGCGCTATCGCTACGCGATATGGAAGCCGTCCCCGCTAGACGGCAACTCACTCTCACAAGAACAGGCATTCACGGAGCTTGCCCGCTTGTATTTCAAGTGGATCGGCCCGGCATCGCTGGCGAACTTCCAGTGGTTTTCTGGGCTGGGGGTCAAGGCCGCCAAGGCGGCGGTTGAGCCGTTGAATCTCGGCCCGATAGAAGCGGGGAGCGACCTCCTCATGCTCCAAGAGGACGCGGACGCATTTCGTGCATTTAAGGCGCCGGCCGATGAGCGGATCGCGTTGATCGGCAGCCTCGATGGCCTCCTGCATCTGCGGCGAGATGTCGCCAACCACGTCGACGAAGCGGACCAGGAGCAAAAGATGCAGGGCGACAAAGCTTTGTACAAACTAGGATTCGTGCAGGACTTGTCCAGCCACGGAATCGTAGACCGCGGCCGGCTCATCGGAATTTGGGAATACGACACGGACGCCTCCGAGGTCGCTTATCGCACATTCTCCCCAGCCACCGCCGCAGTGAAGAAGGCTGTCGAAAAAACGCAATCGTTCATTCGCGATCAGCTCGGGGATGCGCGCTCGTTCTCGCTGGATAGCCCGCAAAGCCGAAAGCCCAAGATCGATTTCATGCGCAAAGGCTAGACTCGCATCGTGCTGAGCACAATCGCTATCCTCACGCTCGCGACGCCGTTGCAACAGACGGCCCCGGTAGAGCTACGCCCAATCGACATGTCGGGCTGGCAGTACGCAAACGAGACTCGGGGCAGCAGTCCCGCCACATCTTCGATTCAAAGAAACATGCAGAAGAATCGGCCCTGGACCGACAAGCGATCCAAGGTCGACTGGTCATTCGCCAAGTTCGTCGACACGATGCAGGCCTACGACACGGGGCTCAATTTGACGGGAAATACTCGCAGCGACCTCGACGAGAACGCGCGGCTCATGAGCTTCATTCAAGCGTATGAGGACCGCCTCGTTGCAGTCACCGGTTACCTGGTGCTTGCCTACGGAACAGGCCCGGAGTCGACAAACTATGATTCGACAAAGTTTCACGATTGGCACCTGGAGCTCTATGAAAGGCCGTTGACCAGACCACCACGCCCGGGCGATCCCACCCCGATCATCTGCGAAATCACGCGGTTCACAGAAAGGAAGCTTTACGACAAGGGCATCCGGCTCCAGAAGCTCATCTCGGTCTGGAGCACGGAAACGAACGGCAAAATCAAGTACCGGCTAACCGGGCACCCGCCACACAAGGTGAGGATCACGGGCTACCTCCTATGGGACGATTCCCACAACGTAGCGGGAAAGGACATTGGGCCTAAGATGAGAATCGCGCCTCCCGACGGCTATCGCCACCCGTGGCGTCGCACGGCCTGGGAGGTCCATCCGGTAACGAATATCGAAGACCTGGGCCGCTAAGGTCCTAGGCCGTTGGGCCCGACTACGGGCAGAATCGTAAGCAGAAGTAAATGCCGAACAATACATACACCGAAGAGCATTCGGTCACCGGCGAGAAGCTGATCAGCAAGATCAAGGAGCTGATCCACGAGGGCAACGTCCGCCACATCATCGTCAAGAACGATCGCGGCGAGGGCCTGATTGAGATCCCGCTGGCCGTCGGCGTCGTAGGCGTGCTGCTTCTTCCGGTTTGGGCAGCCCTCGGTACGATCGCCGCTTTGGCGGCCGACCTTAGGATCGTCGTCGTCCGGGAAGACCTTCCCAAACCTCCGCCGCCCCCGCCGGATGCTCAACAGTAGCGGGGCAGTGTTAGGCGTTGAGCGATGAGGCTTGAGACGGATCCTTAAGGCTCAGCCCTCAACACTTAACGATGCATCACGCAGTGAGGATCCCCTTCTCGATGTACGCGGGCCGGATGGCTTCCCGCAGCCGCGGCATCGCGCGCAGGAAGAAGAGCCCCGAGGTAACCAGTAGCCCGCCTACAGCCGCAAGCACAACCGGCGCGCCGAAGATCCCGTGCCGGTCCAGAAGGCCCGCGACGTAGCCGGCCAGCAAGCTACCGAACGGCATCGTTCCTACAAACGCCATCGTGTAAAAGGACATGACCCGCCCTCGCATGGCATCATCCACCACGCTTTGAACGAGCGTGTTCGTCGCCGCCATCTGCGTCATGAAGCCCGCTCCCGCCAGCGTGAGCAGCACCAGGGCCAAGGGCAGATTCCGCACGAACGCAAGCGCGATTAGCGACGACCCGAAGAGCAGCACGGACCACATGATCCACTTGCCGAGACCCACAACCGATTTTCTGGAGGCAAGCATCAACGCGGAGGCCAGCGCGCCCGCGCCAATGGCCGACTGGATAAGGCCGAGCGTGGAAGCGTTCCCGTGGAAAGCCTGCTTTGCCATGACCGGCATCATGACCGCCTGAGCGCCGGCGAGGAAGCTGACCGCCGCGAGCAAGAGGATCAAAGCTCGAACGGGCACGAAGTGCTTGACATAGCTTGCGCCGTCCCTGATCGACTGGAACACGTTGGCCTTAAGCTGCGGATTGCTCGTCTTCGGTGTGCGAAGCATGTAAAGGGCCACCAGCACGGCGAAGAAGCTCAGCGCGTTTATGAGGAAGCAGTACCCAGCTCCGACCAACTCGTACACAAAGCCGGCGACGGCGGGCCCGATCAAACGCGCCAGATTGAATTGGGAAGAGTTCAGCGCGATGGCGTTGCTGAGGTCCTCGCGGTCCTCGACAAGGTCGATCATGAACGCCTGCCGCGTTGGCATGTCGATCGCTCCCACCAAGCCTGCGACAACGCTCAGTGCGAGCACCATCCATATCTGGATTGTGTTCGTGAAGACGAGGGCCGCGATGGCGCCCGCCTGCAGCATCTGAACGGATTGGGTGAATAGCAGGAGCTTTCGTTTGTCGAACCGATCGACCATGACACCTGCGAAGGGGCCAATAATGAATGCGGGCACCAGCGTGAAGAACGCGGTGACACCGAGGAGCTCGGCGCTGCCGGTCTTGCTGTAGACCAGCCACTGCATGGCCACGCTGTCCATCCAGGTGCCGACCAGGGATACCGCCTGGCCGAAAAAGAACAGGCGGTAATTGCGCGACTTCAGGGCGCGCAGAGTGCGCATGTCAGGTTGGACGATCTCCTTGAATCATGAGTGCCTGTTGCATTTTGGTCACGGCAAGGCGGCCGTATAGAACCA